>NZ_CDRVLZ010000002.1:0-212575 GCF_977072305.1 Adlercreutzia sp. CNCM I-6207 | reverse complement strand
CCGCCGCGACGGCCTCCACGGCGAGCTCCCTGGTCTCCAACGGGTACATGCGGACTCCAATCCGGACACCGGAGTGTCCAACTTTTTGTCCGCACCCCCAGGACTCGCATAATCGCACTTTTCTTTGCATTGAAATCAAAAAAGTTGTTTTTGGCCGGTTTAGCATCGCGTGGTTGCAGTCGCCGCTGACTGATTTTGGCGATAAACTGGGCAAGTTGGTCATTTTTTTGCAGCGTGTCCTTCCTTACAATAAGGGAAACTACTGCTGAATACCGAAGGATCCACTATGCCCGTCATTGATGCCCATTCCCACATTTATCCCGACAAGATCGCCTGCAAGGCCTCCTCGGCGGTGGGCGATTTCTACGGCGTGGACATGAACGCCAAGAACGCTTCCGCCGCCTCGATGCTTGCGGCCTGCGAGGGCTCGCCCATCACCCATCATCTGGTGCATTCCGTGGCCACAACGCCGGGCCAGGTGCCCATCATCAACGACTTCATCGCCGAGCAGTGCCGCGAGCACGAGAACTTTATCGGCTTCGCTACCATGCACCAAGATTTCGAAGACATGGAAGGCGAAATTGATCGAGCGATTCAGCTGGGACTGAAGGGCGTGAAGATTCACCCCGACACCCAAAAGGTGAACATGGACGACCCGCGGCTCATGCGCCTGTACGAGATTATCGAAGGCCGGCTGCCCATCGTCATTCATACGGGCGACTACCGCTACGATTACTCGCATCCGCGCCGCCTGAAGCGCATCCTACACACGTTCCCGAAGCTGGTAGTAGATGCGGCCCACTTCGGCGGCTGGTCGGTGTTCGATTATGCCCTGGAGTATTTGGAAGACGAGAACTGCTACGTAGACACCTCAAGCGCCCTGGAATTCTTGGGCCCCCGCCGCACCGTGGAGCTCGCCCGCGCCTACGGCATCGAGCGCGTGATGTTCGGCAGCGACTTCCCCATGTGGAGTCCCGTCAACGAATACAACATGCTCGCCGCCATGCCCTTCACAGAAGACGAGTTCGAAGCCATCACCTGGCACAACGCCCAACGCTTCATTGGCCAAAAAATCAAGTAGCTGCTGTTCAGCTTAGAACAACGCACGAGCCCCGACGCGCGCTATGGGGGAGGGAGTTGCGCGTCGGGGCTCGAGTTATCGCAATGGAGTATGCATCGCTTAGGCTTGCTCGGCTAGATATTTACCAGTCAGATAGCCGTAAGTGAGCGCAGCAGCATGGCTGGCGCCGGATAAGGTGAAGGGGTAGTCCTCCACGAAGCGTCCGCCTTGCACGTTGCCAACGGCAAACAGGCCGGGAATGGGCTCCATGTCGTCGTTGAGCACGCGAGCATTGTCGTCGGTTACGAGGCCGCCCATGGTAACGAGCAGTCGCATGCAGCTCACATCTTCCACCGACGTGTGCTTGAGCATATCGTAGGTGATCGCGTAGAAGGGAGGATCGACCACGGGGAACATCTTCTCTGCTGCCTTGCCGAAATCCTCATCGACTCCTTTTTCGCACAGCTCGTTGTAGCGCGCGACCGCTGCGGTTAAATTCTGGGTGGCATCTGCGCTGAGTTCCAGCTGAGAGGCGAGCTCTTCGAGTGAATCGGCTTGAGCTGAAAAACCCTCGCCGTCGCCATAGCTGCGGATATTTTCCATGACCATCTCGAGCATCGGGTACTGCTCGGGCCAGTGGCTGTCTATGATTTGGAAAACCTTGCTGCCTGGTTGGTTCTGCATGACCTTAGCGATATTGGTCATGCTGAGGTCTTCGTTGGTGAAGCGCTCGCCGTGCTCGTTGACCTGCAGGAAGAACTCCTGGCCGAACTGGAGAATATGAGCCATTACCGCATGGGGTCCCACGTCCAGGTGGCCGCCGACGTTCATGCCCATCTGCTGGCCGTCGCCGGTATCGGCGGGGTTGCCGTCGTGATCCGTCACCTCGTATGAGAACAGGAATTTGTCCTGGTTCTTCAGAATCCACGGAGCATACTGCCCCAGCATTTTCTCGTTGTGGGAATAGCCGCCCGTGGCGAGCACCACGCCCTTGGAGACACGATAGCGCGTGTAGCCCTCGCCCTCATCATTGCGGCAGATCACGGCGGTTATCTGGCCGTCAGCAGCCTCGAGCTTCACGGCTGGCGAATAGAATTGTACCTGCGCGTTGCCGGTGGCCACGGCTGTATCGACATTGGCCTGCAGAATGGGCGTATGGGTCTCGTCTCCTCCGCTGATGCAGCAGCATCCGGCAAAGAGGCGCTCGTGGTCGATGCCGAAGCGATAGATGCCGCTCGTGAGCGTATCGGCGCAGACGAACAACTGACTGGGATCTTCGGGAAGCTCGTCTTCCATGCCGAGCCACAGGAGTCCGTCGTATGCGGAGGTGTACCACTCGAAAGCCTCTCCGCAGTTCTTCAGCCACTTCGTGGTTATGCGATAGTCTGCGCGATGCGACATTTGCGTCATGAGCTCGTTGGCCACCTCGGTGGGGCTGATGTCCTCGATTCCGATGGAGCGCGTCTTCTCGGTGCCGAAGGCGGCGAACATGTTCGAGCGAGCACTGGGCTTGCTGCCCTTCTCGACGCCGACTACCTTGAGTCCTCCTTCAGCGGCAGAACGCAGGGCTCCTACCCCCGCCACGCCCAGGCCAACCACGCACACGTCGCAATCAACCGTCTCGATAATCTTGTCCTCGGGGATGTCGGTTTCCACCAGGGTGCCAGTGTCAGCGAGGGCGGTCTGGTCGTCGCCAGCTGCCTCGGTTGGCTGCTTCGGGGCGCAGCCGGCGAGGCCTGCGCCGGCTGCTGAAGCGCCTGCCAGGCCGAGTGCTGCTAAAAAGCTTCGACGGCTGATTGCTCCCTTCTTCCCAAACTCCTTCATCGTCACGGTATCCTCCTTTTATCGTATATCAGGACGGCATCTATATCACCGCATTCGGAAGTCGCGCAAAACAGGAGAAACGTATGAAATACAAGAAAAAGCACCCTATACGAAAAGTACGACAATCATCTGACCAGGTGGTTTATTCCTTCGAGGTCGTTTCAACGAGTGAGATAAGCTCTTGGCGCGAATGGACGCCGCATTTGGTGTAGATGTGCTGCAGGTGAGATTTCACCGTGCTCTCGCTGATTACGAGCTTCTCTGCAATGTAGGGGGCGCTTCGTCCGACGATATAGAGATTGAATACATCGCGTTCGCGAGTAGTCAGGCCCCTGCTGTCGCTGAATGATTCAAGGAGACGACCCGAGAGTGAGGTGAGCTTCGCGCCGCCGCTTGCGGACAACAGCAGCGACATGGTTCGATCCTCCAGAATCCAAATGGATGCCACGACGAGCAGAAGGGCCATGAAGAGCATGGCGACCCTGCTTGCGATGTGGGGTCCGAAAAAAGCGGAAGCCAGCAGGGGGAGGGACCCTAAAGTCCCCACACACCAAGCAGTGGCTAAGATTCTCACACGAGTACCAGGATACAGTCGCCCCAGGAGCAATCCCATGTAGAGGGCGCCGCATTCCAAAAGAGAGTATGCGATGCCGGCCAACACGTAGGCAAGGTAGGTGAGAGTCGATGAGAACAGCACTAAGATAAGAGCGACCAGCGAAAGGGTCGCAACTACTTTCGTCCATACCGGCAGATTGAAGTCTCGCCCGCGGTTAAAGAGCCAGAGCACGAGTGCGAGCGATATGGCGGTAATGATGACGGGGAACATCTCGCCTTCTGCCTGCTGCAGGAAGACCGAGTACTGCAAGGATCCTACCACCAGTCCGATAACAAAAAAGCTGCAGAGGATTTTCGCCAACGAAGATGGCTCGAGGGTAAAAGACCGCGCGGGCTCCGATGAGGAAGGCGCGGGGCGCTGGATGAGGCAAAGTGCCACCGCAGAGGCTGCCACGCTCATGCCGGCGAGGGCTTGGCACCATGACGCAGACAGAAGCGAGGGGAGAATCGCCGCCGCCGATGCGAGCACCTCGACCTCTATCATCAGTTCGACAATGCCGATATCGCGCTGGGCGCAGACTGCCGCCAGCCAGCAGAAGAGAAGAACGGTTCCCCCGGCAGACATGAGGATGAGTCCGAAAATGGAGAGGGGCTCTCCTGTGCCTTGTACGGCCAGGCCCATTAGGCAGCATGAGGCGCTTGCTATGGCGAGGGGAACACTCGCGAGTGCGCGTCCCCCTCGGTTGCCCGCGATGATCAAAGTGCAAGAAACGAGGGAGGCGACGGCTACGTCTACAATGGTCGCCGGCACGCTGCCTTGTCCCAGGGGAAGATACCAGGAAATCTCGCAGGGCGCCTCAAATGACTGGGCCGCCAGAAGGGCGGAGATACCCGCCACAGCTATCAGGAGATTTCTGCCGAGCCACCGCCCATGATTGCGCTGCAACGGTATGCCCCTTCCTGTTGTGGCCCTCGATCATACGGGGACATTATACATGGGGCCGTCGCTCGGTCGAAGGGCGGCCCGAAGACCGCCCGGATACGAAGCTCTCGGGGCCGCCCGCTACTCCTCCTCGGGACGGTCGATGGCCATGCAGATGCGGTCGATGCGGAGGCGGTCCATGGCCAGCACGGTGAAGGTCACCTTGGTGCCGCGGTTCTCAAGCACCGCCACGTCGCCCTCCTTGGGGATGCGGTCGAACAGCGACAGCAGAAGGCCGCCGGCGGTTTCCACGTCGTTGGCCGCCTCGGGCTCGAAGCCGAGCAGCTCCACCAAATCGTCAATGGCGAGCGTGCCATTGATCTGGTAGGTGCCGTCGGGCAGCTCCTCGATGTCGTCGTCGGTGTCGTGCACGTACTCGTCGTCGATGCGACCAACGATCTGCTCCATGATGTCGCTCATGGTGACGATGCCCGCCGTGCCGCCGTGCTCATCTACGACAACGCACATCTCGGTGCGACCCTCCTGCATGGCCTGCAAAAGCTTCGCGATGGGCGCGCCCTCGGGCACCGGCGGCAGCTCGCGGATCTTCCAATCGCTCATGGGGGCGTCCTTGGGCTCGTCTACGAGATCCTTCGTGTGCACGAAGCCGACGATGCGGTCCTTCGAGCCGTCGCACACCGGGTAGCGCGTGTACTTGTACTGGCGCACGACGTCCCAGTTCTCTTCCAAGGTGTCTTCCAGATCGAGGCAGATGACGTCGGTGCGCGGGGTCATGATGCCCTCAGCGTCCTTGTCGCCCAAGTCGAAAATGTTGTCGACGAACTCGTTCTGCTCCGGATCGATGAGGCCGCTTTCCGTGGACTCGTCAATAAGCAGCTTGATCTCCTCGCCGGTGTACACCTCGTGCTCATCGGCCGGGTCATGGCCGAACAGGCGCATGACCCCGTTGGTGATGCCGTTGAAGATGACCATGATCGGGTAGGTGATGCGGTAGAACACGCGCAGGGGGCCGGCGGTGTGCAGGGCGTACTTCTCGGTGGCGAAGATGGCGAAGGATTTCGGGATGAGCTCGCCGACCACCACGTGCAGGGTGGTCACGATGAAGAAGCCTACGGCCACGCAGATGGGGTATACCGTCGCCTCGGGGAAGCCCCAGGACAGTAGCGGTGCTTCCAGAACGGCAGACACGGCCGGCTCGCCCAACCAGCCGATGGCCAGCGATGCCAGCGTGATGCCGAGCTGGCAGGCCGACAGGTAGGCGTTGATGTGCGTGGTCACGTCGCGGGCGGCCTCGGCGCCGCGGCGCTTCTCGGCGACGGCCATGTCGATTTGGCTCTTGCGCACGCGCACCAGCGCGAATTCTGCGATGACGAAGAACGCGTTCATCAGCAGGAAGAACACCACGAGCAACAGACATATAGCGGTTTGCATACCGATCAATCATCCTTTCAGGGCAAAAACTCTGTTCCGCATTATAGAGGTGCGGGAGATAACATGAGCGAATCCATAGATGATTTTCCCAAACAGTCGCCGAACTGATACCGCAGAAGGCAGCGGCGATGCTCATACTAAGAAAAAACAAGCGAGAGCGGGGCATAAAGCGAATGAGGTGTTGTGTATGAAGCTAACGCGCAAACAATGGATGATGCTGGCGGTGCTCGTGCTGGGCGCCTTTGTGACGGTGCTGAATCAGACGCTGGTGACGCCGGCGCTGCCGTCCATCATGGTGGAGATGAGCGTCGACCAATCGACGGCCCAGTGGCTGACCACCGGGTTCACGCTGGTGAACGCCATCATGATTCCCATTACGGCGTTTCTGCAGGATCGATTCTCCACGCGGAAGCTGTTCGTGTTCTCAATGAGCCTGTTTGCCGTGGGCACGCTGCTGGCGGCCGTGGGCCTCAACTTTCCGGTGCTTCTGGGCGGCCGTCTCGTGCAAGCTGCCGGCGCCGGCATCCTCATGCCGGTGACCATGACCGTGCTTATGCTGGTGTTCCCGGTTGATCGCCGCGGTTCTGCCATGGGCATCTTCGGCCTGGTCATCGCCTTCGCGCCGGCCATCGGCCCCACCGTGGCGGGCTTCGTCATCGACCAAGCCGACTGGCACATCCTGTTCTACCTCATTTTTGCTCTGGCCATCGTCATTATCATCCCGTCGCTGTTCCTTGTCGATGACAAGGCGCCGGCGAACAAGGGCGACTCGGTGCTCGATCCGCTGTCGCTGGCGCTTTCCACCTTGGGCTTCGGGCTCATGCTTTACGGCTTCTCGGCGCTGGGCTCGGCCGGGTTCACGCCGGTGCCGCTGCTCACCTGTGCCCTCGGCATCGTCGGTGTGGTGTGGTTCTTCATTCGCCAGACGCGCCTGCCGCACCCAATGCTGCGCGTCGATGTGCTGAAGAACCGCCGCTTCCTCGTGGGCACTATCATTGGCATGCTCGTGCAGGGCGCGCTGCTGGCCGCCGGCATCCTCATGCCCATTTACGTGCAGTCGCTTCACGGGCTGTCGGCCACGGTGTCGGGCCTCGTACTCATGCCCGGCGCCATCCTTATGGGCATCATGAACCCGCTCGCCGGCAAATGGTTCGATCGCCACGGCCCGCGCCGTATGGCCATTGTGGGCATGAGCCTGCTAACGCTCACCACCTTCGCATTCGCTATCCTGAACCTCACGTCCAGCATCATTTACATCACCATCGTGTACACGGTGCGCATGTTCTCGATGTCGCTCGTGAACATGCCCATCACCACCTGGGGCATGAACGCCCTGGATAACAAGGTCATGAACCACGGAACCTCGGTGAACAACACGTTGCGCCAGGTGGCGGGTTCGCTCGGCACCGCTATCATCATCGCGGTGTCCACCCAGGTGCAGAATTTCGCGACGCCGGAATTCGGCGCGGCCCAAGGCACCATGTTCGGCATCAACGCCGCCTTCCTCGTGTGCACGCTGTTGTGTCTCATCGGCCTGGTGATGACCATTGTGCTGGTGAAGGACAAGCCCGGCGAGGAAGAGGCCGTGGACGAGGGCGGCACCCGCAAGTCGCTGCTCATGTCCATCATGAAGACCGACGTGTTCTCGCTTTCCAAAGACGCCACCGTAGAGGAGGCCATGCGTCTGTTCGTGGAGAAGAACATCTCCGCGGCTCCCATTGTGGACGAGGCCGGCGAGCCCGTGGGCTTCATTTCCGACGGTGACATTCTGAAGCGCCTAAGCCCGCGCCGCGAGTCGTTCACCGATCCCATCGTGCTCATCAACAGCACGGTGAACGACGACGAGGGCTACGACGAGAAGCTGGCGAAGGTCATGCAGATGCGCGCCAGCGAGATCGGCGCCGCCAGCCCCATCTGCGTGAGTGTGCATGCGAACCTCACTGACGTGTGCCGCGTGCTGTCCGAGAACCATCTGAAGAAGGTGCCGGTGCTGGAGAGTGGCCACATCGTGGGCATCATCAACCGCAGCGACATCACGCAGTACTCCATGGCCGCCTATCTGGCCGATCATCCGGAGCGCGCCGTCTACTGCGGCGAGGGGCCGTCCGGCCAGCACGAGTGCGTGGAAGAGGCCTGCGAGGAGAGGTAGCTAAAGCGCCATTTGCCCCGAACATTCAAGCAGCCCCGGCGAGCGAGGGCAACGGGGCTGCTTGCGTTTGGGAAGCCGCATGGCCGGCTTCCGTGCGTATGGGAAGATGCCAGGTGCGCGGGGTGCGATTGCGTGCTTGCTTGCGGCGGTGCGGGCAAGCGGCGGTGCGCTAGTGATGGCATCCGGTATCTTTACCCCGATAGTAACTGTTTTGCGTGACGGTGCGGGCTGCGGACGGTCAAGCGTCTCCGATCTGCTATCCTATCGAAAACACTAGAGGCGTCCGCGTTCCTTGAGGCGCGAACCCACTCTGGCGACGACCTTGCCAGCCGCTCTGCGGAGAGCGGTTGTGTCGGCGCTTTCGCACGGAAAGGAAGGCCCATGTTCGGAGACAACCTAGAGCGCATCGTCGCGGCCATCGAGAAGAACTACGAGGCCGATGAGATATTCTTCACGAAGCCCGGGCGCCGCTTCCCCAGCCGCACCGCTATCAAGGGGCTCATCACCGAGCTGCGCCGCGTGCTGTTCCCCGGTTATTTCGGGCCGGAGATGCTCTCGCCCTCTACAAGCCCCAGCTACTTTATCGGCCAGACGCTCATCGACATTGAATCGGTGTTGCGCGAGCAGCTCATTTTGGCGCTCACCTACACCTCCGATGATCGTGACGACCTCGTCGGCAGCGGCAACCACTTGTGCGGCGGTTGCACGAGCGACTCCATTTGCGAGCAAACGGCCGATATCTGCACGAAGTTCTTCGACGCCCTGCCCGAAATTCAGCGCACGTTGCTCACGGATGTGCAGGCGCTCTATGACGGCGATCCGGCGGCGGGGTCGAAGGAGGAGGTCATCTTCACGTACCCGGGCTTGTACGCCATTTACGTGTACCGCATTGCGCACGTGCTCTACGACTTGGGCGTGCCTATCATCCCGCGCGTGATGACCGAAATTGCCCATTCTTCCACGGGCATCGACATCGGCGCCGGCGCTCATATCGGCGAGTACTTCTTCATCGATCACGGCACTGGCGTCGTCATCGGCGAGACCACTACCATCGGTGACCATGTGAAGCTGTACCAGGGCGTCACGCTGGGCGCGCTTTCCACCCGCGGTGGTCAGCGTCTGGCTGGCGTGAAGCGCCATCCCACTATTGAGGACAACGTCACCATCTACTCCAACGCCAGCGTGCTCGGCGGCGAGACGGTCATCGGCGAGGGCTCGGTCATTGCCGGCTCCACCTTCGTGACCTTCTCGGTGCCGCCTCATTCTCGCGTCTCCGTGAAGGAGCAGGAGATCCGCGTCCGCCAGCCCGGCGAGAGGGATTAAGCGACAGCAATCAGCGGCGGAGGATACCAAACTGGCGACCTTGGCAGAGCGCTTGTGGGAACGGCGGGCGTCGCCCAGAAGCCTCTTTACTGGTCGCCTTCGCTAGTCGTCTCTACTGCTCGCCGCCGTTGGGCTCTACGAGGTATTCGAAGCCTTCCTGGGTGTACTCGCCGGCGATGCGCACGCGGGGGAGGGCCTCTACAGGGTCGACCACCTCAACGCGGCGGTTCTCGATGGTGAAAGCGCACAGTACCCCAGCTTCTTCCATGTTAGCACAGCCTCGCCGACCCCCATGTTTTCACGTCTCAGGCCCAGCGAAGCAAATAAAAAGCGGGAGCTGCGGAGGGAAGGTTTGTCGGGGACTCTCGACTTACTATGGATAGAAGGTCGAGAGTTATGATATACTGCTAGCAATTCTGAAAGGGGTTGCCATGCCGAACATGCAGATGAACTTCCGGATCGATGCCGAACTGAAGCGGCGCGGGGACGAGCGCTTTGCCCGGTTCGGGTGCACGCCGTCGGAGGCCCTGCGGCGGCTTTACGAGGTGGCGGCGCGCTATGACGACGAGTCCGAAGCGGCCTTGCGTGCGGTTATCGGCTCCGAGACGGAGGAAGCCGACGCCATGAGCGAGGGCGAGAAGCGTGCCCAAGCGGTCACGGACTTCCTGACATCGCTTCAGGCGCAACGCGAGGCCCTGGGTATTCCGCCAGCTGCCCCGCCTCAGGAGTTCTCGGATGAATATTGGGACAATCTTTTCTACGAGGCGAAGACCGAAAGACTGGCTGAAAGGGGACTCTGGTGACGGTTGCGGAGAATGCTATTGTTGTAGACAAAAACATTTGGCTCGATTTCTATCTTCACGAGCGGCCCCTTCATGAAGAAGCTGCTCGCTTTATTCGCGTTGCGGAGAAATACAACGCCAATTTGGGAACACCAGCGGATGCTGTCAATGAAGTTTTTTACACGGTGGGAAGATATCTGAAACAGCAGGTACGCGAAAACGGTGGCACTGTCGACGAGTGCACGGCCCGTGCTATAAACAACTTCGCGTGGGGGTGCGTCGACCACATGACCGATCTTGCGATATCGGTTCCCATGGACGATCGTACGGCGTGGCTAGCTCGCCACTACCGCGATATCACCTCGGATTACGAAGACGCCTCGGTTCTTGCTTCCTGCGAATTGTGCAAGGCAAACTACCTGGTAACCCACGACAAGCGTCTGGCTGCCCAGGCCAACATAGCCACCAAAACCGCCACGGAAATGGCCGACCTCATAACCCGTGCCCACGGGGAATAGCCAACCTGACCATGCGGGGGTCTGAGTGCAATCTTGTGACAAGCCGCCTTGTTTGCAAAGATTGCGAGACATTTCCCGCGGTCTGACAGTTGCCTGTTTGCCGGCGATGCCCTAGCATCGACGCAGAGCATGATTGGAGAACGCGCCCGACGGCGATGGCGCGGCGATGGCGACAAGGTGTCGCCGTGTCGAAAAGCAGAAAGGACTCCCATGGAAAACTTCGAATTCGTTTCCCCCACGCATTTCGTCTTTGGGCGCGGGGCAGAAGAGCAGGTGGGTGAGAAGCTGGCGGCAGCTGGCGCCAAGCGGGTACTCGTGCACTTCGGCGGCGGGAGCGCCGTGGCCTCCGGGCTCATCGAGCGCGTGGGCGCTTCGCTGGACGCCGCGGGCATCGAGCATTTGGAGCTAGGCGGCGTGCGCCCGAACCCCGAGATCACCCTTGTGCGCGAGGGCGTGCGCCTCTGCAAGGAGACTAACGTCGACTGGGTGCTCGCGGTGGGTGGCGGTTCGGTCATCGACTCCGCGAAGGCCATCGCCAACGGTGCTTGCGTGGAAGGCGACGTGTGGGAGCTCTTCGAAACCAAGGCCCTCGACCACGATGTGCTGCCCATTGCCGTGGTGCTCACCATCCCGGCCGCCGGTAGCGAGGCGTCGAAGAACACGGTTATTTCCAACGACGAGCTGGGCCGCAAAACCGGCTACGCCAACAACGCCCAGCGTCCGAAGTTCGCCTTCATGAACCCCGAGCTCACCTTCACGCTGTCTCCCTTCCAGACGGCCGCCGGTCTTACCGACATGTTCTGCCACCTACTGGAGCGCTTCTTCGACGACGTGGGCGCGGTGCCCGTGACTGACAACTTGAACCTGTCGCTCATGAACACCATCCGCGCCGAGGCGCCGCGCGTGTTGGCCGACCCCGACAACTACGACGCCCGCGCCAACATCATGTGGGCCGGCATGCTCTGCCATCAGGGACTCGCCGGAGTGGGCCGCCATGAGGACTGGGCCACTCATGGGTTGGAACACGAGCTGTCGGCGCTGAATCCGGCTATCACTCATGGCGCCGGTCTGGCCGTCATGTTCCCTGCCTGGATGGAGTACGTGCACGCCGAGAACCCGGCGCGCTTCGCCTTCTACGGCCAGGCGGTGTTCGGTCTCACGCCCACCGGCGACGTGGAAGCGGACGCGCTTTCGGCCATCGACGAGACGCGCGCCTTCTTCGCGAGCCTCGGCATGCCCACCACCCTCGCCGAGTTGGATGTGGAAGAGGCCGACATCCCGAAGATGCTGCCGACGCTTGCCCAGAACAAGGGCGTCCCCTTCGGCACCTTCAAGAAGCTGACCCTGGAAGACGCCGAGGAGATCTACAAGTTGGCGCTGTAGGGTAGAACAGAGCAAGAGAGGAGTAGCGGGGCCGCAAGCCCCTCGATCTCCTTCGAAAAACAGCCGCTTACCAGGGAGAACGGAGTAGGCGGGGAGTAGAACGGAGTAAAACGGAGTAAAACGGAGTAGCGACTTTCTCGATTATCGTTGAACTAGGAACCGACCGTGCTCTTCGATTGGGTAAACTTGAGCTCCGTCGCCTTGGGAAAAGAGAGATCATGGTTCAAGGTCCTATCGAGAATGCCGTTGAGCTGTTCGCCCGTGAGGTACGTGTACGCGCACGGGAAGATATCAACAAAGGTGTTTGTGGCGTCCACTGGTAAGGGGAGTACTCTGGCGTCGAAAACCCTGAAGGGTCTGGCAGCGAAAGGCCTGCTGGCGTGGCACGGAAGTAGCCAAAACGATCCCTCTCAGTTCTATGCGTTGCCTCACTGAGATCGTTCATTTAAAGACTTTGCTCGTCCGCCGCGCTTCCTTCTTTTTGGAGAGAGTGGCATCAATAGCCTGATCGGTCTTCCCTTTTGCTCCGGCGACAACAGCCGTATCGTGACCGCCTCCATTGTGGTTGAGCGTATCGATGGCTTGAAGGGTCATTTCGGTTGACCGAAGTTGTTTTTAAGCTCCTTGTCGATAACGCTAAGAAGCTCTTGGCGGGAGTGAACGCCGATTTTGGCGTAGATGTGGCTGACGTGACTGTGGGTGGTACTGGAGGAGATAAACAGCGCCTCGGAAATGAACGGCTCATTGCGCCCCTTCATGAGTAGCCCCATCACCTCAGTTTCGCGAGTGGTAAGACCGTAGCGCTTGGAGAGGGCTTGCGTGACCTGCTCACTGTTGACAGTCTCAGGCGCCATGGCTGAGCGTTCGAGTCCCCAAAGCGACGCTACATTGCGGCTTCCGAACAGAAGCGACGAAACGAGGATCATGGCCAGCAAGAAGAAGAGCAACACCATATGTACGATTTCTTCTGGCATGGAGGCCATGACGAAAAGAGAGAAGCCGGTGGCAACCAGCGTGGCCAAGCTGACAAGCCCGCGCACAATGCCATACAGCGTGTTGAAGGCGACGTTTGTTTCCAGGAACAGCTCGAAGAGTACGGCCCAGAGCATGAGTTCAAGGCAGGTGTACCCTGCGGTAGTGGCAGCCACCGTGAGGGCTGCGGTAGACTCAAAGGGTAGCCAGTAGCTGCAAATACCCAGTGTAAAGGCCAGTAGCTGCAAGGTGCTCAGCACCCAATAGGCCTTCTTCAGCTTGCCGATAAGCACCAGCGCGACCACGGTCGTGCCGGCTCGAGCGAGAGTGTGGGCCAGGTAACTCTCTTGGAACACCTCGACAGACTCGCTGCTGGCGGAAATGCGCATTAGGCCGAAGGCGATGCCGAAGACGGCGAGGCCCAGCAGCAGCTTCCAGGGGAGCTTTTGGCCGGCACCCCAAAAAGAAAGCCGCGTTCTGGCCGTTTCAGCATCCGATCCCTCGGTGTTCTGCGGGGACCTCTTATGAGCATCCGTCGCGAGGCCCGCGAGCGACAGCAGCGGTAGCGCAGCGCAGATATAACCTGCCGCGGTTCCGAGAAAGGCCACCGTTAGATATAGAGCAGCTGCTATGAGGAGGGCCCACGAGAACAGCACGACGACGTCCTCCGCCGAGTGACACTGACGAATAGCTCGGTTGACGAAAAGATAGAGAAGAAATCCTTCGGGCAGGCCTACCAAGCAAGCTCCGATAATAAGCAACGCATCGCCGTTCGACCCCCAGAGCACCAGCAACGTGCCAGTCGATGCGGCCAAGGTTGTCGTCGCTCGCAGCAGATGATTTTCGGCCATCTTCTGCGCCAGAGCGGGCGAAAGAAATGCCAAAATGCCTACCACGACTGTACTTACGGTCAACGCTACGAAGTTTGCCAGCTCTACCGAGGCGATGCCGCCGATGCCCGCGAGGGCTGTCGAGAAAAAGACGAGGCTCATCCAGCCCCAGTAGATACCTAGATCGAGCGTGATCCCGAGCCGTCGCTGCCGTGATTGCGCCTCCGATTTTATTGCTCCCATGGTGTCCTCTCCCAAACGTCTAGGCTCAGCTTACCACAGGCTGTTGCATTCGTCGCGGCTGTGCCAGGGGATAGTAGAGCCGGTTTCCACTGCTTCAGAGGATGGGTATCGACTAGTTTAGATGATGCTTTCACCAGGTGTTTCATTCATGATAACGGCATCACCTGAGAGCCGTGGACCGCGGCAGGTGGAAGGATGGGGCCTTCGGCTTCCGAAAAAGCATCTATGTAAGGAGAGAGACAATGACTGATATGAAAGGCATTTCGCGTCGCAGTTTTTTGACTGGATCTGCTGTGCTCGGTGGAGCCGCGGCTTTAGCTGGCCTAGCAGGTTGCAGTCCGGCGCCGAAGGATACGTCGATGGCCGAGACCGGCTCGGCAACTGAGGAGGACTGGCTCGGTGAAGCGCCAGCGCTGACCGAGGCCGACTGCGACAACGTGGTGGATGCCGATGTGGTGGTTATCGGTTCTGCGGTGGCCGGCTCGCTTTCCGCGTTCGGCGCTTTGGAGAACGGTGCGAAGGTGGTTATGCTCGAGCGCAACAAGATATTCCACTACGGTGGCAACCAGGGTTCCTTCTTGAACTCTGAGTTCCAGAAGCAGTCCGGCAAGCCCACCTACGATCCAAAGGAGATTGTCTACCACATCGTGGGCAATACCGCCAACCGTTGCGACATTCGCCAATGGCGCGTATGGGCCGACCGATCCGGCGAGCTCGTGGACACGCTCATCGAGAAGGTGCTCACGCCGGCGGGCATTCCCTTCACGTGCTCTCCGGCTCCCGATGAGCCGGAGCTGTGGCTGAATCGGGTGTTCGATATCAATGTGGTGCTAGGCGATCCTACGAAGGACAATTACAAGGAATTCCTCTCAGGCATGCACGCCTATCTGGCCGACAACGGCGCCGACATTCGCTACAATACCAAGGCCGAGGTGCTCGTGCAGGACGAGGCCGGGCGCGTAACTGGCGTCATCGCCACAGCCGAGGACGGCTCCCGCACATTGTTCAAGGCGGCTAAGGGCGTCATCGTGTGCACGGGTAGTTATGCCGGCAACGCTGCCATGGTGAAGAAATTCCAGCAGGAAAAGGTGGCGAAGCTGCTGGAAGAAGGCAATGTGTACACCATGTACATGGATACCGAAGACCTCTCTAGCGCAGAGCCCATGGACGACGGGATCGGCCACCGCATGATGTGCTGGGCCGGCGCCGAGATGGAGGGAGGCCCCCACGGCTTCCTCGGTTGGCCGAACGGCGGTCATATCGGCTGCCCGAATTTGGAAGTGGACCAGGCAGGGCGCCGCTATATGAACGAGGCTCTGTTCCCGGTGAACCAGGTGCAGCAGGTGGTGTCTGCAGCTTCGATGCCCAGCGGTGCCTTCACCTGGGAGATTTCCTCCACCGAGGATCGGCTCATGCCCTGCTTCATCGGCATCGATCCTAACGTGCTGGACGCTATCGCCAAAAGCGGAACCGGCGTGTACCAGGCCGATACCTTAGAGGAGCTGGCCGAGCTCATCGACGTGGATCCGGCTACCTTCACGGCCACTATCGAGCGGTACAACGAGATGTGCGAGAAGGGTGTTGACGAGGACTTCATGAAGAGCTCCGAGTACCTCATCCCCGTGAAGAACCCGCCGTTCTATGCTTTCAACGAGAAGTGGGTGTTCGTGTGCTCCATCGCCGGTGTGCACACCAACGACAAGTTCCAGGTGTTGAATGCCGACCATGAGGTTATTCCGGGCCTGTTCGCCGCGGGCAACACGGTGGGGCGTCGCTTCGGCTATGCCTACGAGAGCTCGGGTATGGGTATGTCGAACTCCCAGGCCATGGTCGCCGGCTACGTGGCTGGTGAGACCGCCGCTAGCAGCTAGGAGCAAAAGAGCAGCTTCTCGGAGCTGCTCACTCAACGCGCCCTCCCCTGAGGCGAAGCTCCGGCGTTCTGCAACGCTGGGGCTTCGCGCTGCTTTTAGGGGGCAGAAACTATGCAGTCATTTGTGTGTTCGCCTTGTTCGAGCTCTCCGTCGATGCCGCGTTGGTTGAGGCGGGATCCATTGAGAAAATGCCGAGCGCCATACCTAGGCTTATCAGCCGAGTGTTTATCATGGTCGGCGTGGTGACGGCCCAGCTGGCTGCGGGAGCCCTCGACGAGCAGACTCCCGCAGCCGCACGTTCTAAAAGTTACCCAGGCGAAGCCAAGCTAAGCTAAGCGATATATTTCGCGGCGGCGTTGGCGGCGTTGCGACCGGAATTGATGTTGTTGGCCATGGCGGTGCCGGGCATGTTCTGCGTGTACACGTTACGCCAAAGCATGGCTCCGTCCAAGCCGACGGCATACAGGCCGGGAATGGGCTTAGAAGCGTCGTCGAGCACCTCGCTGCGGACGTTGGTCATGATGCCGCCGTCCACCACCACGACCAGCGCATCGATGCGGGCGATGTAGAATGGCCCGTTCTCGATGGCGGTAAGGAAAGGCTGGGCCTTGCCGAACTCGCCGTCGAAGCCTTGGGCACAGAACTGATTGTAGCGCTCCATGGTTTCCGCAAGTGTTTCCGCGTCCAGTTCGAAGTGCTCAGCGAGCTCTTCGAACGAATTTGCCGTGAAGACACTCGTGCCGTCGTTGTTGGTCAACGCATCTTCGACCGTCTTCTTGTCGGCCTCGTCCAGTTCGCAGCCATCAAGGATGGCCTGATCGAAGATGGCGTAGGACTCTCGGTTGCCGAGGCATGCGCCAAGGTTGGCCGCCATGTTGAATGTCATGGCTAGAGACTCGTCGTTGAAGCGGCGCGCATCTTGGTTGACCCACACGCACAGACCGTTGCCAACAAGGCCATTGCCGCCGTTCAAGGGACTGTTGTAGGGGACGGTTGTGTCAGTGCCGAACGCCTTCACCATTTGGAAGCCTTGAATGGCGGCATTGCGGAGAAAGTCTCGGCCTCCAGCAGCCATGGCCATGTTGTAGCCGTCGCCGCACACGGAAGGCGAGCAGTTGGTCATCATCTCGTTCACTTGGTTCTGGGCCATGCCCGCTTGTACGAGGAGGTCGGGGTTGGCCCCGATGCCTCCCGAGGCCAGGACGACGGCTTTGGCTTTAACTTCGATGATGTTGCCCGAGCTGTCTTCGGCGTACAGTCCCGAAACGGTGCCGGCATCCACCTTAAGACTTGTTGCTGCAGTGCCGAAGCGAAATTCCGCGCCGTTTTGCTCGGCCGCGGCCTGCATCGGCTCGATATAGCTCGTTACGGCAGAGTCGTTGTCGAACCAGTGCATGGTGTTATAAAGCCCGGCACCGTAGTTGTCGACAACACCGTTGAACTGCACGCCGTTGTCTTGCAGCCAGTCGATATTCTCGGCGGAATTATGCACCATGTCGTACCAAAGCGCGCCATTGGTCACCCACTGGGCCTCTTCAAGTTCGGTGCGGATGATGTCTACTTCGTTAATCTCGATGCTCAGGTTTTTCTGCAGCTTCGAGCCCACGGCGAAGACGCCTTCGGCGCCCGCGCCGTTTCCGCCCGCTGCACCGCCTTTCTCAAGAACGAGAACCTTGCTGCCGTTCTCTGAGGCTTGCACGGCTGCGGCGAGTCCCGAGATGCCCGCGCCTACGACAACGATGTCGCACTCGAGCGTCTCGGATACGTTGTCAGGCGTCGCGGGCGCTTGCGCATCCTGGTTCGACGGCTCGGACTCCTTTTGCGTGTTGGTCTGGTTCGGCTGTGCGCATCCCGCAAGCCCCAGCAACGCCATCGTGCCGAGGGCGGCACCCGAGATGAACCCCCTGCGGCTCATGCCCCGCTGATTGCCTGCTGCCTCGTTTGTGATTGTCTCCATGATCCCTCCGTTCGCTTGATTGTGGAAACAAGGAGAGCATAGGGATGCAGAAAAATTACAGCAATTGAATCTAGCTAGCGCAAAATGCCAGGTGAGAGCTCTGCTAAAAAGCAATAGCAGAAAAATGATTACAATGAGGGAACTAATAGGGCTGCTCTGCTGAAAGATTGAGGTACATTCTCATGTACCATGCGTCCACCACCATGCTTCCATTTTGCTTGATGGGGCTGTGCATTGCCTGGGTGACCTCGTTTGCCGCACGGCGAAGGGTGCTTGCTTTTTTGGTGCCCGCCTCGGTGAGCGTGACGATCCTCTGTCGTCCGTCATCGACGTCCTCTTCGATGTGAATCAAATTGGCTCCCTCAAGCTTTTGCAGCACAAGGGTTGCGTTGCTTCGTGGAATGCGTAAGAGCGATGATAATTCAGAAGGCGTGAGAACCTCCTCGGCCTCCAGGACGTCGAGAGCGCGGTACTCGACAAGACTAAAAGGTGCAAGACCTCGAATAGCTTGCTTCCACTCGTCAATTGTTATGCGCCATAAAAGCAGGTGAGAAGAGCCGAAGTAGAGCTTTCGGTCTGGCTGAACGGACAGCGCATCGACATGGTGTCCGCGAACGAGGTCGCAGCTCTCCAAGGAGGAATCTCGCATAAATTTGAAAAACTCTTCGTCTTGCAAGTTCCGAAGGAATCGTTCGCGGAGGAATCTGGCAACTATTTCGGCCCCTCTGACGGCTACGCCTTCTCCCTTGACCGTCAGAGCACATCTCATGGTTCGATGGTCGTTTTCTTCGACCGTTTTCGAGACGAGCCCCAGATCTTCTAGAGTGAGCAAAATGTTCCAAGTAGTTTTTCTCTGCAGCAAAAGATAATCTGCAAGATCTGAAGCGCCGAGCGTCGCTCTGGTTTCGTAAAGTGCAATAAGAGCCAGGAACTCGTTGTAGGTTAGCCCCAGGCTCTCTCGCACGCAATGCGATACTTGTCGAAAATGCTCGACAGTAACCGTCATCATCTGGTGAGAATTTGCTACTTTGCCCATAGGGACATTTTAGCGAAAGCTCATTTGAGTTGCTTGGCGTGATGGCTGGAAAACGAAAGATGATTGGCTAAATCGAGCATCTGGAGTTGGGCAGCGCGCGCCTTCTTCGCGAGCTTGGGCATGCCCACCACCTTGGCTGAGCTGGATGTTGATGCGGCCGACATCCCGAAGATGCTGCCGACCCTCGCCCAGAACAAGGGCGTCCCCTTGGCACCTTCAAGAAGCTGACCCTGGAAGACGCCGCGGAGATCTACGAGTTGGCGCTGTAGGGCGGAACGGAGTAAAAACGGAGTAGCGGCGCCGCAAGCCCCTCGATCTCCTTCGAAAAACAGAGGCTATGCACCCGCCACAAGGCGGCGTATGCCGGCCATGCTCGAGATTTCGTCGAGGATGGAAATCAGTTCAGGGGCTTGGTAGAAATCGCCGCGTCGCATATTGCCAAGAGGTTTCAATATGCCGTATTCGCATGCTCTGTTGATGATGGAAGTTGCTGATCTGCGGGTTATCTCGAGCCCGTTTGCCACGTAATCGGAGTTGACGACGGGCTGCTCTACGAGCAGTGCGGGTAGGCCGAAGATGCGAGATCCTGAGCGCTCTTGCATGCGCGCCGTCCAGTCTCCTACAAGCCCTGCGATAGTGCGCGATGTCTTTTGCCCGACGACCATGGCCAAGTCGATTGCGTTGCAAACCTGTTCGACAATAGGCGCCGGATCGCCCTGCTGGTAGCATGAAAGCGCGCTCATGTAGTCGTCGATATCGTGCAGCAAACCCGCCGATATGGGCACGGTTGCATGAAGGAGGACTCCGTCGCTGCGCAACATGCGATGGAGAAGCGTTCGGCCTGTGCGCCCATTTCCGTCGACGAAGGGATGGATGGTTTCGAACTGGGCATGGACGAGGGCGGCTTTGGCGATAGGGTCTATCCCTTCGGTTTGCGTGAAAGCGCAAAGGTCGTCCAAGCACTCATCGACGCGGCCTGGCACAGGTGGCACAAACAGTGCACCGTGGGGACTGTAGGGGGTACCGCCGACCCAAACTTGCTCACCGCGCAGCTCTCCTGCAAAATCAAGAGCGGTTTTCTTGAGCAGCTGGCGATGAATCTGCCGAATGCCGTCGGTCGTGAGGGCGTCTTCGAGATTGAGCGCGCATCGCATGGCATCGATGTTCCCCGCAATGACGAGTGCGTTTGGCGGCGCGGAGGACGAAAGCTCCGCCAGAGCGATATTGCGCGCGCTGGAGGTGAGGTTTTCTATTTGGGAGCTTGCCGCCGATTCACTGCGCAGCAAGAGGCTGGGAAGGTTAAAGGGCAGCGAGTCTTGGTGCTCGTCGAATCGGACGAGGCGCATTCGGGCATCAGCGAGGCGCTCGGTGAGCTCGGCTGAGAGCCGGGGGCGCGCATGGCGGATTTTGGCCGGGACGGCCGCCTGGTAAGTGGAAGTGATTTTTCTGCGCCGAGATTTCGGAATGAGATAGACGTCCTCGTCGCGCAGGTGCCACGGAACCTCTTCGGTGGTTATGGCCGGCCAGTCGCTCACGAGGCATCCTTTCATTTGGCTTCGCTTCTTTACTATACAATTAGCGGAAGCGAATTGCAATTCACTTCCGCTAATTGAGATTTAGGGAAGGGAAAATTGCTCCCATCTGGCAGTTAAACGATGCTTTCTCAAAGCCCAACTTCCCCAACAGAAACGGTCCAACTTCCTCAACAGAAACGGTCCAACTTCCTCAATCGCTTTGCTGACGTGGTATAACGGGCGTTCTCGTTCCTCGTGGTTCTTACGGGCCAGCAATCGGCCTACCGCCGGCCGGACGGCGTCTACGTCGTCCCGATAACCTGTCTGGCTCCATAGGGGGAAGATCGCCCAAAATCCTTTCTTTGTCCCGCAGGGGACTCTGAAGGGGTGCTGGGTTTTCTCAGCTGGCGGCCAGCACGCGTTGAGTTCTGTCCAGTGCTGCCTTGCGCAGGAATGCCGAACGTGACTCTCCCTCCTGTTCGGCTGCGCGCTTGATGGCAAGAGCGGCGGAGTGCGGTACTTTGAAGCTAATCACGTCGAGAGGCTCGTCGGCCAGCCTTGGCCGGCCTATCACCACGTTGCCCGACCACTGGCCGGGGAGGGATCCCGTCTCGGCGGCCTCGGCCAGAGCTTCTATCTCTGCGTCAGTGATTACCTTGCCGCTCTTGAGGGTGTATTCCCTTGATTACTTTCTCATTTCGTCCATAGGTTTCTTCCTTATGTAATACTAAAGTAAAATACAAAACCCAATGATCCCCAAGGGCTTTATCGGGAAGCAAGAGCCTACATCAGCCGAACCGCAATTATGTCGCGAGAAAGTCGCGTTTCGTTCCCCGCGCCGACCGCCTTTATGTCGCAACGCTTTCCGCTACCCTGGGCAAAATTTCCCCAACGGTGACTTGAGAAAGAACGACCAGGGTATTGTAGCAATAGAGGTTGTTTTGATGCGTCAGCGTCCGCGCGCCCGAGGGCATTTCTACGCCGCAGTGCTTTTTTACAATGGGCTCGTTACCAATTGGAAATATGACGGGCGTTATGGTATGTTGGTTAGCGTCAACACAGAAAGAGAGAACTATGGGGCGTTTGACTGTTGAGACGGCGGGGCGGGCCGATGCGCGAACGGGGGAGTTCGTGGAGGCCTTCGCGCGCCGTGTGGAAGCCATGCCGCCGGGCCAGTGTCCGGTGGGACTGGTGCTGGGACAGTTGCAGGCGAGCGCTGCGCAAACCTGCGGCAAATGTACGCCGTGCGCCCAGGGTATGCCGAAGCTCGAGGCGCTGCTGCGCGAAGTGGCCCAGTTCCGGGCCACGGCAGCGACACTGGATGAGGTACGCGTCGCGGCTACGCTTTTGCGCGACACGGCCGATTGCGCTGTGGGCTGGCAGGCGGGCGCGATGGTGCTGGCAGGGCTCGACGCCTTCGCCGACGAATTTGCCAGCCACGTGGAAGTGGGCATGTGCGCCCCCGGCACGCGCCAAACAGTGCCCTGCGTCACGCTGTGTCCGGCCCACGTGAACGTGCCGGCCTACATCGCGCTGGCCGAGGAGGGGCGTCTCGCCGAGGCGGTGAAGATGATCCGCAAGGACAACCCCTTCCCCACGGCTTGCGCGCTCGTGTGCGAGCACCCCTGCGAGGAGCGCTGCCGCCGCACCATGGTGGACGCCCCGGTGAACATCCGCGGCATCAAGAAGTACATTGTGGACACCGTTGCTGCCGACACTGTGGAAACCCCCGCGCCGCTTGCCCCCACCGGCAAGCGCGTGGCAGTGGTGGGCGCCGGCCCCTCGGGGCTGACCTGCGCCTACTTCCTGGGGCTCATGGGTCATTCGGTGACCGTGTTTGAGCGCCGCAGTCGCCTGGGCGGCATGATGCGCTACGGCATTCCCGCCTACCGCCTGCCCCGCGAGCGCCTCGACGAGGACATCCGCGCGGTGCTGGGTGCTGGCGACATCGAGGTGCGCACGGGTTGCGATATCCAGACGGATAAGATGCGCTCACTGGTGGACGAGTTCGACGCCGTGTACGTGGCCGTGGGCGCCCAGGGTGGCAAGACGCTTCCCATTGAGGGGGCCGACGCGGCCGGCGTCATGAGCGCCGTGGACGTGCTGGAGGCCATCGGTGACGAGCAGTACCCCGACTTCACGGGCAAGAACGTGGTGGTCATCGGTGGCGGCAACGTGGCCATGGATTGCGCCCGCACCGCCGTGCGCGCCAACGCCGCCTCGGTCACGGTGGCCTATCGGCGCCGTTTGGAAGACATGACCGCGCTACCCTCCGAGGTGGAAGCGGCCATGATGGAAGGCGTGGAAATGCGCTGCCTGCAGGCGCCGGCCCGCATCGAAGTTAATGCGGAGCGCCAGGCGACGGCGCTCATCTGCCAGCCCCAGCGCATCGGCGCGGTGCGCGGCGGACGTCCCGCCCCGGTGCCGGCCGACAAGCCCAAGGTGCGCCTGGCCGCCGATCTCGTCATCATCGCCGTGGGGCAGGCCATCGAGTGCGTCCCCTTCGAAGAGTTCGGAATGCAGCATGACCGCACCTTCCTGCGGGCTGACGAGGAGCTGCGGGCGCCGGGCTTCGACACCGTCTTCGTGGGCGGCGACTGCCAGTGGGGCCCCAAGACCGTCATCATGGCCATCGCTGCGGGCAAGACGGCGGCGGCCAACATCGACGAGCTGCTGGGTTTCCATCATACGCTGGACTGCGGTGCCACGGTGCCGCCGGCGCATCCCAACGACCGCACCGCCTACGGGCGCGTGCAGGTGGCCGAGCGCCCGGCGTGCGAGCGCAAGCGCGATTTCAAGTACGTGGAAGAACCCGTGAGCGCCGAGGAGGCTGCACAGGAGTGCGGGCGCTGCTTGCGCTGCGACGTGTACGGTATAGGCGCGCTGACCGGAAGGGGGCTGGAGGCATGGTAACCATCACCATAAACGGCCGCACGGTGGAGGCCTCCGAGGGCGCCATGGTGCTGGAAGCGGCCGCGGCGGCTGGCGTGGAAATCCCCACGCTGTGCTACCTGAAGGACCTCAACTGCATCGGCTCGTGCCGCGTGTGCCTGGTAGATGTGGAAGGCGAGGGGCTTCTGGCCTCCTGCAACACTGCTGTGCGCGAGGGCATGCGGGTGCGCACCGACACCCCGCAGGTGGCGGCGGCCCGACGGGCGAACCTGCAGGCCATCATGGACGACCATCGGGCGCTCTGCGCCACCTGCGTGCGCCAGGACACCTGCGCCCTGCGCTTCCTTTCCAGCACCTTCAACCTGCAGGACGCCCGCGAGGCCCTGCCGGTGCCGGAGCCGTGGGATGCCACCTTCCCGCTGCAGCGTGACAGCAGCAAGTGCATCAAGTGCATGCGCTGCGTGGCCATCTGCGAGAAGGTGCAGCACTGCGGCGTGTGGGACTTCACCGGCGCAGGCCCCTCGATGAAGGTGATCGTGCGCGACAACCTGCCCATCGCCGACGCCGGCTGCGCGCTGTGCGGCCAGTGCATCACCCACTGCCCCACGGGCGCCCTTACCGCCCGCGACGACGTGAGCCGCATCATGGACGCCATTCTGGACCCGGCCGTGGAGACCGTGGTGCAGGTGGCCCCAGCCGTGCGCGCCGCCTGGGGGGAGGGTGTGGGGCTTTCCCGCGACGAGGCCACGCCGGGACGCTTGGCCGCGGCCCTGCACGCCGTGGGCTTCGACAAGGTGTTCGACACTGACTTCGCCGCCGATCTCACCATCATGGAAGAGGGCAGCGAGTTCGTGGAATTCCTCGGCTCTGATGCGCCCCGCCCCATGTTCACGAGCTGCTGCCCCGGCTGGGTACGCTTCGTGAAGCAGCACTATCCGCGGTTCACGGCCCAGCTTTCCAGCGCCAAATCGCCGCACCAGATGATGGGCGCCGTGGTGAAGAACACGCTTGCGGCCGAGGCCGACGAGGCGGGCAAGCGCCTGTTCGTCGTGTCCATCATGCCCTGCGTGGCGAAGAAGTACGAGTGCGACGTGCCCGAGCTTTCCACGGTGGTCGGCGCGACCCATGGGAACGGCACGAGCGACGCGGGCTTGGCGCCCGACGCCCCAGCTGCTCCGGAACTGGCTGCCGAGGCCGCGCCCGATGTGGACGCCGTGCTCACGGTGCGCGAGTTCGGCCGCCTGCTGCGCATGGTTGGCGTGGACTGCGCGGCCTTGGACGAGGTGCCCTTCGACAACCCGCTGGGGCTTTCTACGGGAGCGGCCACCATTTTCGGGCGCACCGGCGGCGTCATGGAGGCGGCCCTGCGCTCGGCGGCCTACCTCATCACCGGTGAGAACCCCGATTTCAGCGCCTGCGACACCACGGCCGCCACGCCTGAGACGCCCTGGATGTCCCGCGAGCTTGCCATCGGCGACGCCACCGTGCGCATCGCCGTGGCCAGCGGCTTGGAGAACACGTCGAAGCTTTTGGACGCGTTGGAGTCTGGCGAGGCCGCCTTCGATTTCGTGGAAATTATGGCATGCCCCGGCGGCTGCGTGGGCGGCGGTGGCCAGCCCATCCGGTTCAACAGCGAACTGGCCCAGACGCGGGCCGGGGTGCTGAATCGGCTCGACGCTGCGGACAAGTTGCGCTACTCCCACGAGAACCCCGACATTGCGAAGCTGTACGCCGACTGGATCGGCGAGCCGCTGTCGCATACGGCCCACGAGTGGCTGCACACCGATCAGGAAAGCTGGAAGATCTAGCGCCGTTGCGGAAGAAGGAGCAGGGGGCCGGAACCGCTGCGCAGCCGTTCCGCCCCCCTGTTTTTGTAGGATCGCGCGTATTCGACGGAAAGGAGAGGCTCATGACCGACAGACCAGCGACACTGGCTGCGAAGCTCGCGCGCGGGCACGGCCTTTCCCTG
This sequence comes from Adlercreutzia sp. CNCM I-6207, assembly GCF_977072305.1. Classification (NCBI taxonomy): domain Bacteria; kingdom Bacillati; phylum Actinomycetota; class Coriobacteriia; order Eggerthellales; family Eggerthellaceae; genus Adlercreutzia; species Adlercreutzia sp. CNCM I-6207. The sequence continues at coordinate 187,323 of NZ_CDRVLZ010000002.1, read as the reverse complement.
GACGAGTACGCCGCGCTCATTGATGCCCGCACCCCGGCGTTGGCCGACGAGTTGGCCGGTCGCGCCCGGGAGGTGTGCGAGGCCGTCTACGGGGACGGCGTGTTCGCACGCGGGCTCATCGAGTTCACGAACATCTGCGCCAACGACTGCTACTACTGCGGCATCCGGCGCAGCAACCGCGCCTGCGAGCGCTACCGCCTTACCGGTGAGCAGATTCTGGCCTGCGCCGAGGAAGGGTGGCAGGCAGGCTTCCGCACCTTCGTGCTGCAGGGCGGGGAAGATCCGGCGGCGACCGACGAGTGGCTGGCCGACGTGGTGGGCGCGCTGAAGGCGGTCCATCCGGGCTGCGCCGTCACGCTGTCGGTGGGGGAGCGCTCGCGGGAAAGCTACGAGCGCCTGCGCGCCGCCGGGGCCGACCGCTACCTGCTGCGCCACGAGACGGCCACGGCCGCCCATTACCGGCAGCTGCACCCGGCGGTCATGACGCTTCAGCGCCGCATGGCGTGCCTGTCCGCCTTGCGCGAGGCCGGGTTCGCCGTGGGCGCCGGCTTCATGGTGGGCTCGCCCTTCCAAACGGCGGAACGGCTGGCGGCCGACCTCGCGTTCGTTCAGGAGTTCCGCCCCGAGATGTGCGGCATCGGGCCCTTCGTGCCCCATCGCGACACCCCCTTCGCCGCCGAGGCGCCCGGCACGGTTGAGCTCACCTGCTACCTGCTGTCCCTCGTGCGCCTGGCGCACCCGACGGTGCTGCTGCCGGCCACGACGGCGCTGGAGGCGCTGGATCCTCACGGCCGCGAAAAGGGCATTCTCGCCGGGGCCAACGTCGTGATGCCGAACTTGTCGCCGCCCGAGCACCAGGGCGACTACGCACTCTACGATGGGAAGCCCCGCTCGTCGGCCGGCGCGGCCCGCAAGTGGGCCGACCTGGCGGCGCAGCTTGAGCCCTTGGGCCGCCGCCTCGTGGTAGACCGCGGGAACCCTATGAAGGAGAAAACCTATGATTCGCTATGATGTGCGCTCGCCTCGCGCCGATGATTTCATCAACCACCAGGAAATCCTCGACACCCTGGCCTATGCCGCCATGCATCGGCACGACGCCGCTCTGGCGCGTTCCATCCTGGAAAAGGCCCGGGCAAACCTGACGCCGGCCCACGACCACGGTACGACGCTCACTCACCGCGAGGCCTCGGTGCTTTTGGCCTGCGAGGATCCGGAGGTGAACGCCGAGATCCGCCAGCTCGCCCGCGACATCAAGCAGGCCTATTACGGCAACCGCATTGTGCTGTTCGCGCCGCTGTACCTTTCCAACTATTGCGTGAACGGGTGCCTTTACTGCCCCTACCATGCGACCAACCGCGACATTCCGCGCCGCAAGCTCACGCAGAAGGAGATTCGCGCTGAGGTGATCGCCCTGCAGGACATGGGTCACAAGAGGTTGGCCATCGAGGCGGGGGAGGATCCGGCCCATAACCCGCTCGACTACATTCTTGAAAGCCTTCAGACCATCTACACCACGAAGCACGCCAATGGCGCCATCCGCCGCGTGAACGTGAACATCGCCGCCACGACCGAGGACGCCTATCGCCAGCTGAAGGCTGCGGAAATCGGCACCTACATCCTGTTCCAGGAGACTTACCACCGTGCCCGCTACGAAGAGCTGCACCCCTCAGGCCCCAAGGCCGACTACGCCTGGCACACTGAGGCCCACGACCGCGCCATGGCCGCCGGCATCGACGACGTGGGGCTCGGCGTTCTGTTCGGCCTGGAGGGCTACGCCTACGAGTTCGCGGGCCTGCTCATGCACGCCGAACACCTGGAGGCGGCGTTCGGCGTGGGGCCGCACACCATCTCGGTGCCGCGGGTGAAGCCGGCCAGCGACATCGATCCCGACGCCTTCGACAACGGCATTCCCGACGAGATGTTCGAGAAGATCATCGCGCTCATCCGCATCGCCGTGCCCTACACGGGCATGATCATCTCCACCCGCGAGTCTCAAGAGGTGCGCGCAGCGGCGCTGCAACTGGGCGTCTCGCAGATCTCCGGCGGCAGCCGCACCAGCGTGGGCGGCTACGTGGACGAGGCACGCCCCCACGACACCGAGCAGTTCGACGTGTCCGACCAGCGCACCCTGGACGAGGTCATCGGCTGGCTCATGGACGAGGGCCATCTTCCCAGCTTCTGCACCGCGTGCTATCGCGCCGGCCGCACTGGCGACCGCTTCATGGAGTTCTGCAAGAACGGTCAGATCCTGGACTTTTGCCAGCCGAACGCCCTGCTGACGCTGGGCGAGTACCTGTGCGACTACGCCAGCCCCGAGGTGGCGGAGAAGGGATGGAAGATGATCGACGCCGAGCTCGCCCGCGTCCCCGACGACCGCCGCCGCGCCCTCGCCACCGACTACCTCGCCCGCATCCGCACCGGCGCCCGCGACTTCCGGTTCTAGCCGCTGTCCCGAAGGCCGTCGGAAGTGTGCCTTCCGTAGGGGGCGACCTCGGTCGCCCCTCCCAACAGGAAAAACGCTTTTGGTCGAGAGGGGCGACCGAGGTCGCCCCCTACGGAGGCAAACCGGCAACGAAAGGAGCCTGCATGTCCCTGAACGATACCCCTTCCGGCGAGCGCGCGCACATCGTCTTCTTCGGTGTGCGCAATGCCGGCAAGTCCAGCCTGGTGAACGCGCTGACGAGCCAGACCGTCTCCGTAGTGTCCGATGTCGCCGGCACCACCACCGACCCGGTGCGCAAGGCCATGGAACTGGCACCGGCCGGCCCGGTGCTCATTGTTGACACCCCGGGTATCGACGACGCCGGCGACGTGGGCGACCTGCGCGTCCAGCGAGCCGAAGCCGCCCTGAACGAGGCCGACGTGGCCGTGCTCGTGATGGACGCCACCTGCGGCATGACCTCCTTCGACGACCGCCTTCTCGCCACCTTCCAAACGCGCCGCATCCCCCACGTCATCGCCGAAAACAAGGCCGACCTGCTTGCGGAAAGCGGGCGTGTTGGCGCCGCAGAGCCGTCGTTGTCTTCGCCGTCCTTGGGGGCAGACGCTTCGAATGGCAAAGCCCTCTTGGAAGGCGGCGGCTACAACGCCGTGGCCTCCGCCGAAAACGACGGCGCTTCCGTACGGGCCGCCCGCGTGCGCGTGTCGGCGCGGACGGGGGAGGGAGTGGGCGACCTGAAGCGCGCCGTCGCCACCCTGGCTGCGGACGCGGCGGGGGAGCGGCGGCTCGTGGGCGACTTGCTCGAGCCCGGTGATGTGGTCGTGCTCGTCATCCCGCTGGACTCCGCCGCCCCCAAGGGCCGCATCATCCTGCCCCAGCAGCAAGTCATGCGCGACGCGCTGGAAGCCGGCGCCTTCCCTTGCGCCACCGGCGTCGAAGGGCTGCCCGATCTGCTGGCCGCCCTCGCTCGGCCGCCGCGTCTGGTAGTAACCGACTCCCAGGTCTTCGCCGAGGTAGATGCCTTGCTGCCAGCCGAGGTGCCGCTTACCTCGTTTTCAATCCTTATGGCCCGCCACAAGGGCGATCTGGCCGCCCAGCTGGAAGCGGTGCGCGCCCTGGAAAGCCTGACCGACAACGACGCCGTGCTCATCGCCGAGGGTTGCACCCACCACCGTACCTGCGAGGACATCGGCACGGTGAAGCTGCCCCGGCTCATCCGCGCCATCAGTGGCACCGACCCCCGGTTCGCCTTCACCTCCGGCCGCGATTTCCCCGACGATCTTTCCCCCTACGCCGCCATCGTCCACTGCGGCGGCTGCACCTTGAACGCCCGCGACATGGCCTCCCGCATCCAGCGCGCCCGCGCCCAGCAGATCCCCCTCACCAACTACGGCATGACCATCGCCCGCGCCCACAACATCCTCCCCCGCGCCCTCGCCCCACTGGCCCCGCTGGACCCACCAGCCCCGCTGCCCCACTGATCTCGCCTGCCCCGTTTGCCCCGCCCGCTGTTTTCTGTCGGTGACAGAAAACACCCTCCTGGCGCACTTTTTTCGATTTATATAGCGTTTGGAAAATCAGATCTGCACGCTTTTTGACTTATATAGCGATTCTGGCCCCGATGAGCCTCTCTTAGATGCTATATAACTCGAAAAACGTGCACGGGGGCGCCCGAAATTGTCACGGGCGACGAGCCCCGCAGTTCATCGGTGGCCCTTCCTCCTGGTGCAAACGACGCCGAAAGATTAAAATCGCTCATCGCCAATGTCCAGCAACCATAACATCAATAGTTGCAAAGTATCACTCAATAATGTTAGAGTATAAAAGTGATGATAACGAAGACGCAGGACATAGAGACCTACCTCGACGATACGCTTGGTTTGCAGGCGCGGGCAGGCGAACTGGGCCGAAAACTCCCTGCCTACCTGAGAAAAGGCTGCAAGCACTTCGTCCTCTTGGTGGAGGGCCACTCCTTCGTGGCGGCCGTGTTCGACGCCGGGTCGTTCAACTTGGCCGCCTACAAAAAACAAAGACGCGAGCTGGAAGAGCTGACGGGGCTCCCCGCTATTGCCGTGCTGCCCTCCGTTACCCCCTATCAGCGGCGCACCCTCGTGTCGGAGGGCATCTCCTTCGTCGTTCCGGGAAGCCAGTTGTTCGTCCCAGCGCTCGGAGCGGTGTTCGCGGAGCGCCGCGCGGCGACTCCTCTGCCCGCGCCCGTGCAGGAGCTTTCGCCGGCCGCCCAGCTGGTTCTTCTGGATCTGATCTACCAGGGCGACGACGCGCCGCAACAGCAGATGACTATAGCTGATCGCCTGGGATTCGATGCGATGAAGACGAGCCGAGGCGTTCGACAGCTAGAGGCTGCCGGTCTCGTTGACGTGACCAAGTGCGGTCGTGCGAACATGGTGCGGCCCCGCTGTGCAGGAAAGGTCTTGTGGGAGGCGGCGCAGCCCTTCTTGAAGAATCCGGCGAGGCACGAGGTGTGCGTTTTCCGAGAAGAAGTACCGCCTGGATCGGCGGTGGCTGGCGAGACCTTTGTAAGTCGTCGCAGCGATCTTGCCGAGGGTGCGATCCTGACGCGAGCTGCGCCTTCGTCGGCGCTGCGAGGGCTCAAAGCGCTCGATCCTTCTTGGGTGGAGGACTCGTCGGGTATGATCTATCTTCAAGGGTGGATATATGACCCCGCTATCTTGGGGAAGAGGGGCGAGGCCGATCCCCTTTCCGTGGCGCTCACTTTGAGAGACGTTGAGGACGAACGCTTGCAGGCAGCCGTTTTTCAGATGCTGGAAGGAGTATTCTCGTGACGCAGTTGGGAAGATTCAGAGAAGCGTTTGCCGGCTTCGAGGAGTTCTACACAGTCATCGGGGGCACCGCCTGCCAGATCGTGGTGAGCAGTCGCGGCGGCGAGTTCCGGGCTACGCAAGATCTCGATCTGGTCGTCGTCGTTGACGCCGACGGTTTCGAGCGCTTTGGCGAGGCATTCTGAGGTTTCGTTCGAGATGGCGGATACGAGGCGTCAAGGGGGAGCCGCGGCGAGATGCGCTTCTATCGATTCAGGCATCCTCAGCAGGACGGCTTTCCCAAAGAGATAGAGCTCTTCTCCAGAATCACGCTGGAGGAGCCTCTTGATGTGGGGCAGAGAATCGTACCCGTTCCTCTTTCTGGAGGACTTAGCAGCTTGTCGGCCATACTTCTCGACGACGACTATTACAACCTCCTGAAAGAAGGTCGGCAGAGCATCGATGGAATCTCGGTACTTGCCCCCGAATGGCTCATTCTGTTCAAGATGAAGGCGCGAATTGATCTCGTTCGAAGAAGCCGTGAAGCGGGGGATGTGGACTCGCGGGATCTCAAAAAGCACCTGCGCGACGTATTCAGACTTTGGGAGTACGTTGACCCAGAAGCGCGCGTAGCTGTTTCTTTTCCCATTGAAGCTGACATCAAGGAGTTCTTCGATACATCGGATATCACGTCTCAACAACTGAAGCAGATTGGTATCGACGAGCCCGTCGAATTGATCGTTGAGGATCTTAAGAGGATTTATGACCTGACTCGATAGGGGAGCGCCCACTTCCCTTGCCGTAGCCTGCTGGTGACAGAAACCACCCCCCTCGGCGCACGTTTTTCGATTTATATAGCGTTCCGAGAATCCTATCTGCACGTTTTCCGATTTATATAGCGTTTCTGGCTCTGATGCGCCTCTCCCAAATGCTATATAGGTCGCGAAACGTGCACGGGAACGCCCGAAATTGTCACGACCGACAAATCCCGCAGCGACAGGCCTTGGCTCGCGCGCCGAAACCCGCTCTCTGAGTCAAATGACAGTCAAGTAAAGGCATAGCAGACGCTACAAAAACTTCGTCTCATCCAGTTTGGCGAGCACCCAGTCGTTCAGGCGAATGACGGGGCGGCGCAGGACGAGGCCGAGAACGAGGCTCGGCGCCAAGATGGCCGCGAGCAGGCCCATCTGCACGAGGTACTGGTCGCCGTAGATGCCGGCCATGGCCCCTTCCAGCGCAGGCATGGAATGGGCGAAGGGCAGCCACGGGTAAATCTCCTGGAACAGCGGGGCCGACAGCATCTGCACCGGCATGAGGCCGCCGGCGCCGGCCAGTTGCAGCACGAGCCCGATGATGGCGAGCGCCTTGCCGATGTTGCCAAAGGACACCGTCAGCGTGTACACCAGGTTCGTGAACACCACCGATGCCAAGCAACAGGCTGCCAGATACAGCCAGAAATGCTCGCACTCCACGCCGAGGAAGAACACGTTGCCGAGTCCCACGATGAGCGCTTGGGCGAGGCCTATCAGGCAGAACACCCCGTAGCGGCCGAGGTACAGCTCGCCCGGCCGCGGCGCGCGCCCGAACTTCTTCGTCAGGGCGGCCTGGCGCGCGGGGGAAACGGTCACGCTCATGAGGGCCACCATGAAGATGGCGCCGATCCACAGCGCGAGGGAGGTGTAGAAGGGGCTCATGGCGCTGCCGTTGTCGGCCATGGGGTACACCGCGTGGCGCTCAAGGTGCGTCGGCGCGGCGAGGAACTGGGCGATGGCGGCCGGGTTGTCGCCGATGATGCGGCGCACCTCGTCGATGTCGCCGGTGTCCAGGGCGTGCCGCAGGTCGTCGCGGGCCTGGGCGAGCTGGCTTTCTGCCGTGCGCAGCGTTTCGGCGGTCTTGCGCAGCGACGCCTCGGCGGTGGCGAGGTTTGCGGCCAGAGAATCGGTGCTGTCGCCCAGGCTTTCCGCCGTGTCCTTCAGCGAGCCGGCCAGAGTTTGGGTGTCGGTGCCCACCTTCTGCAGGCTGTCGGCCAGCGAGGCCAGCTCGCCCTTCAGCTGATCGTTGTAGGTGCTCATCGAATCACGCAGAGCTGCCCGCGCTTGGTTGATGCTGTCGGTCACCTTGGCGTGCTTCTCGTCGATGGATGCCGCGTCCGCGCCAATGGCGTTCTCGGCGGTGTCGAGGTTCGCCTCCAGGGTATCCAGCTGGGCGATGATGCGGTCAAGGGCGCCAATGGCGGGGCTTGACGGATCGGCGCCGGCCAGGGCGTCGCGCATGGTCTGGTAGGCCTGCGCAAGGCCCTGCACGTCCGAACGGCAAGCGGCTAGCACGCCCTGGGCCGCCGCCGGATCGTCCTTCATGGTGGCGAAGGCCTCATCAGCGGCGCGGGCCACAGCATCGTAGCTGGCGTCGGCGGCTGCGAGCGTCTTCTCGGCTGCGGTGCTTGCGGCGGAAAGGCCGTCTTGAGCGCTCGTCAGCCCGTTGCGCGCTTCGCTCACCAGAGGTGCCGTGGCATCCGGTGCCTTCCCTGCCTCCTTTAGAATGCTTGCCGTCGCATCCACGAGTGAGGTGGTGGAGCTCATGAGATCGGCGTAGGCCTGAGCCTGATCGGCCGCCGCTCCTACTTCGCCCACGGCCTCGCCAAGGCGCGACCCCAGGGTTTGCGCGTAGGTGAGGATGCCGTCCCCGCTCATGAACGAAGTGAGGCTGCTCGTGGTGCCCAGGGCCACCGATGCCACGGTTTCCGTGAACGTCTCGTCGATGGTCTCCTGCAGGGTGCTCGCCCCGGTGGCCGTCACACGCTGGGCGATGGCGTTCTCCTTCTCGTTGTCGTAGTAGATGATCCTCGGTTCGGTGATGTCGTCGGTAAACACGGTCATGAGGTCGCGCGAGAACTCCTTCGGGATGACGAGCGCCGCGTAATACTCTCCCGAGCGCACGCCGTGCACGGCCTCATCGGCGCTGACGAACTGCCAGGCGAACTGGTCGTTGGCCCGCAGCTTGCCGATGATCTGCTCGCCGGCGTTAATGGGCGTCGGGATAAGGTCGGAGGTGTAGCCGGCGTCTTCCGAGGCCACGGCCACTTTGATGTTGCCGGTGTTGCTGTAGGGATCCCAGAAGCCGAGCGTCGTGAACCAGGCGTACATGGGCGGCACGAGCGCGAGCCCCATCACCACAATGGCGGCAATGACGTTCCGGAACAGGTTCCGCACGTCACCGATGAAAATGTCCCAAATCACCCTCACGCCGAATCACCACCGATTTGCCCGCTGGCGCGCTTCTGCAGTTCCTCGGTGCTCAGGTTCGCCAGGGCAAGCTGGTGCGCGAGGTTGGTGTCCAGGTATGAAATCACGATGAGATACGTGTCCACCACGATGACCCCCACCACCATGGCCATGAGCATCATGACCCGCGTGTCCACATCGGCATGCACCAGCACCATAATGGCGAAGGTGACAAGCGGCTGCGCGACGAGCGCCACCCAGCCGATGCGCCGCAGCACCGGGTAGGCGCGGTGGAAACGCTCGGCTCGGGCGATGAGAGCCTGGCGGAAGGCGTCGATGTTCAGCAGCGCGCGGACGAGCGTGCGCGTGCGGTATCGGGCGGGCGTCTGCCCCGCGGCTTTGGCGCTGGCCGTGACCGGCTCGGCCAGAAGCAGGTCGGTTGCTCCCAGCTTCTCGTCGAACATGAGGTTCAAATTGAAATCGCAGCGCCCGATGCCCAGCCCGATGGCGAACCCCAGGGGCACGAACAAAAGTCCCAGCAGCAACATGTCGTGCAGGTAATCCATCGCGTAAAAGCCGCCGATGGCCTCGCGCATGGCGTCGATGGAATAGGTGAAGGGCAGAAGCGGGTGAATGACCTGGAAAAAGTCCGGCATCATCTCGATGGGGAACATGCCCGAGGAGCCGGGAATCTGCACGATGAGCAGAATGACCGCGATGGCCTTCCCGATGTGCCTAAATGCGTAGGCCAGCGCGAACATGAGGTTCACGTCCACGAACACCGTGAGCAGCCCCGCGCCGATGAAGGCCGCCGGACTTTCGCACTGAATCCCGAGGGCCAAATCGCCCACGCAGCAGACGAGCCCCATGGCCAGCCCGCACACCACGTAGAACAGCCAGCGTCCGAAGTAGGCCTGCACGGCGGTGAACTTCGGCAGCCCCTCCGGATCGACGCGCAGCTTCACCATGGCCATGAGGATGAAGCCGGCCACCCACAGGGCCAGGTTCGTGAAGAAGGGGGCAACACCGCTGCCGTAGTTCTTCACGGGATACACCAGTTGCGTGTCCAGGGCCACGGGCGCGGCCATGAAGGCGCCGATCTTCTCCGGGTCGGCCTTCAGGTATTCCGCCAAGTCCTTCACGGTGGCGGAGTTCTGCAGCGCGGTCAGGTCGGTGAGCGACTGCTCCAGGTTCGTCTCCATGGTGCCCAGGGAATCGGACGTGGTGGAAAGCGAGGTCTCGGAAGAGGTCAGCGTGTCGCCGAGCTGCCCCAAAATGGCCCGCGCCTCGGCGAGCGAGGGAGTGAGCCCGCGCAGGGCCCCTTCCAAGGTGCCGCAGGCTTCCACCAGGGAATCCAGGCTGGTCGTGATGTCTGGCAGCACGCTGTCCTGGAAGGTGGCCGCGGTGGCGCGAATAGTTTCAGAGGCTGATTGCGCCGCCGTATCCAGCGCGCTCGCCTCGGTTTCCAGGGAGTCGGCCGTGGAAGCCAGGTCGTCTGAGGCCGTGCGCAGGGCGTCGGTGGTGGTCGTCAGCCGCTCGTTGGCGGCCCGGGCTTCGGAGAGAGCTTGCGCGATGGCCGGATCAGCGCCGGCCGCTCCGGCCTGGGCGGTGAGGTCGCTGATGAGCGTCTTGTTGTCGGCCAGCAGCCCCCTCGGCCGTGGCGAGGGCCGTATTGGTGGCCGCCTCGGCCGCTGCGACATCGCCGCTCACAGTGCCCAAGGCGCGCTGGGCCTGCGCAGCGGCGCTCGACAATTGCAACGCTCCGTCGGTGGCGTTCTTGGAAAGCGCCGTTCCGTACTCGTTCACGGTGCTCCGCGCCTTCGCGAGCAGTTCCTTCGATTGCCCGATGGCCTCCAGCAGATGCGGCACATCGTCTTGAAGCCCCGCCAGAGTATCGTCGGCGCGAGCGACGGACGTCCGTGTGTCGTCCACGGTGCCGACGAGTCCTTCCAGGGTCGCGCGGGTTTCGCTGACGGTTTCTTTTGCGCTGCGAACGCCGGCGGTGAGGCTGCCCTCGGCGGCGTCGGCCTTCTCTTCCGCCTCGGCCCCCACCTTCTGGGTCGCTTCCACCACCTTTTCCGACACCGTCTTCACGAAGTTCTCGTTGACGGCCGCCTCAACGGCGTTGGCCGCCGCGTCGGTCACCTTGGGCGCGATGGAGGAGGGCTTCTCGTTCACGTAGTAGTCGATGGTCGGCTGGGTGAAGTCGCCGGTGAACACGCTGGCGAAGTCTTCGCTGAAATCCTTCGGGATGACGAGTGCCGCCCAGTAGCGTCCCTCGTAGACGCCGTTTATGGCCGCCTCGGCGTCGGTGAATTCCCAGCCCATCTCGTGGTTGTCGTGCAACTGGGCCACCACCTGTGCGCCCACGTCCAAATGCCCCGTCTCAGGGCTGTCGGCCCCCGCATCCTCGTTGGCCACGGCCACCAGCATATCGGCCGTGTTGCTGTAGGGATCCCAGTTGGCTGCTACCACGTACCAGGCGTAAGCCGACGGCATGACGATCATGCCCAAGGCGATGACGAGCGCGACAGGGTTGCGCAGCACCCGTTTCACATCCCGCGCGAAAATGGCGAAGATCACTTCCAGGTATGTCCGCATCCGCTTCAGCATATGCGCCCGCTTGCGCCTTTCTCTGCCCGTTTGCTGACCTTGTTTGTAATGAGAAAAGTTTCCCACATCAAGTTCTCTGCGCCACGGACAGCGGGGGATTGTCGCTATGCTGAAACGGGTGCTGCGTCTGACGATAAAGTGACGCGCCCCGGTCGCCGTTTGTCCCCGCCGAACTTCGTTCTTGCTCTGCGGCAAGGGGCGAAGCCTCACCGAAGCGGTTGCCCGCGCTGCCCGTTTGTCGCCGTGTTGTGGCTTGAGTTGCGAGGTCGTTGCTTTACACTACGGGCAAGCAACGAAGCGCCGAAGAAGGCGCCCCGTGATGCAGGCCGACGCGCAGGAGGTTGCGCCGCCTGTGAACCTGAAGGAAAGGAGGCCCTCCGTGGCCGATCGCAACATTGAGAACGCGAGTACCGAGGTGCCGGAGATTCCCGACGAGCTGGAGCGCGTGCTCGTCTTCGCCCTGGACGAGGCCAAAGAGAAGATCGAGGGCGGGGAGGACGTCATTCCCTTCACCACGCTCGTCGTGAAGGACAACCTGTTCATCGAGTCGCATCCGGGCGATTCCGCCGAGGAGTGCTTCGAGGCGGCCGAGAAGAACGTGCGCGGTGCTCGCGGGGCCGACTGCTACGCCTTCTGCTACGACGGCTACATTGAAACCGAAGATGGCGTGAAGGATGCGCTCATTGCTGAGGGCGGCGTGCCGGGTGCCGATGAGGGCTACGCCATCGCCTACCTGTATGAGGTCGATGACGAGGGCGCTTATACCTTCGAATCCGAGGCCGCCTACATCGGCGAGGCCCCGAACTTCATGGCGGCCCTGAAAGAGCCGGTCGCCTACACCGACGACGAGATCGACGAGCGCTACCGCGACGAAGATGACGCCGAAGAGGGTGCCGAAGTTGCCGAGGCTGCCGACCTCGCCGAGGCTGCTGAAGAGGCTGTGGCCGTGGTTGATGCGGAGGATGCTACGGAATAGTTTGACCGCGGCTCTGCCTGAGTCGATAGGTTTGAACCGAGCGCCAGCTCATGTCTTTGTGGCAGAGCTGGCGTATTTTGTTTGCGGCTTAGGATATGTTTGCCGGATTTTGCCTCTCGATAGAAATAGATGTGAGTTTCGAGCATAGCGAAGGAGAATTTCAGAAATAGATGCGAGTTTCGGGCGTAACGAGGGAAGGCTTCGGAAATAGATGCGAGTTTCGGGCGTAACGAGGGAAGCTTCGGAAATAGATGCGAGTTTCGGGCGCGATTTGGACAAAATCAGCGCGTGCGGTGCGAAATGATGCTCGAAACTCTCATCTACTTCCGGATTTGGGCGGTCACTGTGAGATTTGCCCGGTTCGGCTGCTCGAAACTCGCAACTATTTCCAGAATTCAGCAGACGCAGAAAACTGATGCCTACAAAAAAGCCGGTGGAACTCCGATCCAGTTCCACCGGCTTGTGCCAACAGGGTTGGCGGGTTGCTCATCGTCGCGAGCACGGCGCTTGTTTCAAGGGCAGCGCCAAAAAAAGAAGTGAGGCGGCAAGGAGGGGTGCCTCGCCGCCTCGGAGGAGGGGGTAGCGGCATCGAGTGCCGCATTCTGCTTTCAAGGGGATTGAAGCAGAGCGATGGAAGCAGGGGAACTTCCAAATCGCTGAAACGAATTATAGGTCAAGACTTGTTTTGGTCACCATAACGTGCTTCATTTTCCACGAAGAACGGCATCATTTCGGCGGTGAGTAGCATATAACCCCTTGTCAGAGCCCGTTTACCTGCGTCAGAAGCCCGTTCGCCCTCTGAGAATTTTCTTCACATTCAATAAGAAAGTTTCAGATTGTCCGTCTCCCTCCTTTCCGAACCTTTTATCTTCCTTTGTTGATGCAGGGCCCTCGGTATCGGAAAACGCCTTCTGGATGCACGAAACGATGCGCAGGATGCACGGCGGTGTTATGGACGAATAAGAATGTCACCCCCTGGTTGTTTGATTTTGTCACCCTCTAGGACGCAGGATGCACGGCGGTCGCAAAAGATCATTTGGAAGGGGTTCATGTCGAAAAAGGTTTATCCCTCAAGCAATCTTGTATCATGGAAGGCAGCAAATTCGTGGAAAGGAACTCCTCATGGCCGATCTCGCGCTGCGCTTTGGCAAGGACATGCTCGTCGTTTCGTCGCCGATTCAGGAGGCCCTGCGTCGGGCCGGCATCGAGTCGGTGTGCGATCAGGCGCTCGCGCTTTTGGTGGAGCCGGAAACCATCGAAGAAGCTTACCGCATGGAAACGGTGGCCGGCCCGCAGTGTATGGTCACCCCCGTGGCCGATTTCACGCCGGCGCGCTTGGTGGCCGTTGGCGCCGAGGGCAAAGGCGAAGCGCTGGCCGAGGCGGCCCTTGCGGTCATGGCGGAGTTCAAGCCCCAGCATGCGCTCGTGGAAATCGCTCCCTGCGGCCTGCCGCTGGATCCCGACTCCAAGGCGTCGCTTGTGGAAAATCGCGACCAGTACGCTCGTGCGGCGCAATTCTTCGATGGCCGCACCTTCGATGCGTTCTTTTTGAACGGGTTCACGACGGCCGATGATCTGAAGTGTGCGCTCATGGGCCTGCGCAAGGTGACTGATGCCTCCATCATTGCTTCGGTGGATGTGCAGGGTGACGGCGGCTTGGCGAGTGGCCGGGGCACCTGGCGCGAGGCCGTGGAAGTGATGGCGGAATACGGCGCGGCGGTGGCCGGCTTCTCCACGCTGGCCACCCCTGATCAGGCGCGCGGTTTGGCCGATGCGGCCCGCGAGACACTGGAGGCGCGCGGAGCGGATTTATGTCTCATGGCCACGCTGCAGGTGTTCCAGCGCGACGCCAAGCAACAGGGCCCCACGACCGAGAACCCCTACTACAGCCCCGACACCATGATGCCCGCGGCCCTTGAGCTGCGCGCGGCTGGCGTCCAGTTCCTGCGCGCCGCCGGTCAGGCGACCCCGGCTTACACCGGGGTGCTGGCCGCCACCGTTGCGGGCCTCGATGTGGCGCCGGTCCTGTAACGTTCTCGCCGAGAAGCCGCGTTGCCCATGAGCACCCTGCCATACCAAGGCCGTTGCGCCTTTGCGTCTCTGCATCCCGCGGTGACGCTCGGCTTCTTCGCGGGGGCTATCGTGCTTTCCATGGTGCTTGCGAACCCCATTTGTCAGGTGATGTCCGTTCTTCTTGCGGCGGCCTGTTATCTGACGTTTCGTGGCCGTGAGGCTTGGCGCTTCATCGCGGGACTCACGGCGGTGCTGCTTGTGGTGACGCTGTCGGCGCCGCTGTTCAACACGCAGGGCGCCACGGTGCTCCTCCGCTGGTGGGGAGGCCGTCCTTGCACGTTAGAAGCGCTGGCTTTGGGCGCCTCCACGGGGCTTATGCTCGTGGCCATGATGCTGTGGTTCGCCTCCTTTCACCTGGTCATGACTTCGGACAAGTTTACTTACCTGTTCGGCCGCGCTATTCCGGCGCTGTCGCTGGTGCTCACCATGGTGCTGCGCCTCGTGCCAAGTTACCGCCGCAAAGCCGACGCCCTCATGACGGCACGGGCTTGCATTGGGAAAGGCCCGGCGGAAGGCGCCTCCGTGGCGGCGCGCGTGCGCGACGGGGGCAGTGTCCTCTTGTCGCTGTCGGCCGACGCTTTAGAAAGTGCCGTGGTGGCCGCCGATTCCATGACGGCTCGTGGCTTCGGGCTGTCGGGGCGCACTCATTTCGCGCTCTTCCGCTGGGAGGCGCGCGATACGGTGCTGGTCGTGGCGATGGGCGTGCTGTTGGTTGGCGCAGTGGCCGCGTTCGCCCAGGGAGGGTTCGCGATCACCTACTTTCCGACGATCGTGTGGCCCTCTGCGGGAGCGGCTGTGCTTATGGGGGCCGTTTGCTATGGCGCTTTTCTGGCTATTCCTGCGGTTATCAATTGCGGAGGGAGGGCGTTGTGGCGTTATTCGCTTTCGAAGAGCTGACGTTTCGCTACCCGGAGGCGCCCCGCGATGCCCTTCGCGATGTTTTTGTGGCCATCGAGCCGGGCCATTTTGTGCTGGTATGCGGTCAGAGCGGCTGCGGGAAGACAACGCTCTTGCGCCAGTTCAAGTCGGCGCTCGCTCCCCATGGGCACCAAAGCGGACAGGTGCTGTTCGATGGCGTGCCTCTCGCCGACGTGCCCGAGCGCGAGCAAGTGGCCCGCATCGGATTCGTCATGCAAGACCCCGATGCGCAGATCGTGACCGACAAAGTGTGGCACGAGCTGGCCTTCGTCTTGGAAAGCCTCGGCTGCGACGAGCGCACCATGCGCTTGCGCGTGGCGGAGATGGCCAGCTACTTCGGCATCCAGCACTGGTTCCATAAGAACGTGGGCGAGCTTTCGGGCGGCCAGAAGCAGCTGCTGAACCTAGCGTCGGTCATGGCGGCCCGGCCTGATGTACTGGTGCTGGACGAGCCCACGAGTCAGCTGGATCCCATTGCCGCCAGCGACTTTCTGGCTACGGTGCACCGGATCAACCGCGAGCTAGGGACGACGGTGGTTATGAGCGAGCATCGGCTGGAAGAGGTGTATGGGCTGGCCGATCGCGTGGTGGTGCTGGAGGAGGGGCGCGTCACCGCCGACGGGGAGCCGCGGGCTGTTGCGGGGCAGCTGCATCGTGCGGGCAGCCCCATGACGCTGGCGTTGCCGGCGGCGGCGCGGATCGCTTGGGGTGTGGAAGGTCGGCTGGGTCGTCGCAGTGGGGAAGGGGCGCCGTGCGATCGACCGGGCTGCGCCGACGGGGAGGGGGCGCCGTGCGATCGGCCGGGCCGCCGCAGTGGGGAGGGGGCGCCGTGCTCAGACAGCATTGAAGTGCAGGGCTCTTCGAGGGCCACTGACGTTTCTGTATGCACTTCAATGAACTGCGCGCGGACCCCCTCCCCACTGCGGCGGCCCTACTCTTCCATAGTTGAAGAGGGAGTGGCTTTGCAGGTTGAAGTTCCTCTTACGGTGCGGGAGGGGCGGGCTTGGTTGGCTCGTGAGGTAGCCGTCCATCCGCCGCGTCGGTGGGCGCTTCCGGCGGGGGAGGCTTGCGACTCGGCGTCTGCGCGGGTGGCGGTGGAGCTGCGGGATGTTTGGTTTCGCTACGAGCGCGATGGCGCCGATGTGCTGCGGGGGACGACGTTGACTGTGCCGGAAGGGTCGTTGTTCGCCGTGGTGGGAGGCAACGGCACGGGGAAGTCGACGATGCTGCGCGCTATCTGCGGCGTTGCGCGGCCCTATCGCGGGAAGATCACCGTGCTCGGGCGACGGCTGAAGGAGTGGAAGAAGGCCGAGCTGTTCCGCGGTGGAGTGGCTCTGCTTCCGCAAGATCCGCTGAACCTTATGGTGAAGAAGACTGTTCGGGGAGATTTGGAAGAGATGCTGGATGGTCGCGGCCTCACGGCGGAGCAGCGCGTGGCCGCGGTGCGGGAAGTGGCGGTGCTGACGGACATTGCGCCGCTGCTCGACGCCCATCCTTTCGACCTGTCCGGCGGCGAGGTGCAGCGGGCGGCGTTGGCCAAGGTGCTGCTTTGCGAGCCGCGGCTGTTGCTGCTCGATGAGCCGACCAAGGGGCTCGACGCTTTCTTCAAAGATAAGCTCGCTGCGTTGCTGAGAAGCCTGACCGGCCGGGGAACGACCGTGCTCATGGTGTCCCATGACGTGGAATTCTGCGCCAGCTATGCCGATCGGTGCGCCCTGTTTTTCGATGGAGACGTGGTGACGGCCAATCCGCCCCGGCAGTTCTTCGCGTCGAACAGCTTCTACACCACGGCAGCTAATCGCATCAGCCGCGGGCTCTTCGAAAACGCCGTTACGGTGGAAGAGGTGGTGGAGCTATGCCGAAGCTGACCGAAGGAGCCCGCTCCGCCGAGGCCTTCCGCGAGCGCCGTCGCGCCCGAGTCAAGACGATCCTGACGATTCTTGCGGCGTTGGTGCTCGCGCCGCTGACCGCAGTCGCGGGTATGGCTGTGCCCGGCAATGGCTACTACCTCTCCGGTACGCTCATCGTGCTGTACGCTATCGTGCCCTTCTTCGTTTCCTTCGAAGGGCGACGTCCCACGGCGCGCGAAATTGCCGTGGTGGCCGTGTTGACGGCGCTCGCCGTGGCGGCCCGCGCGGCGTTCATCTGGGTGCCGCATTTCAAGCCCATGGCCGCCGTCATTATGATCGCAGGGCTCGCCGCCGGCCCCCAAACCGGGTTCCTCGTGGGTTCGGTGGCGGCGCTTGCCAGCAACTTCATCTTCGGCCAGGGGCCCTGGACGCCCTGGCAGATGCTCGCCTTTGGAGTGGCGGGGCTCGTGGCAGGGCTGCTTGCCGACGCCCGTGTGTTCCCGCGAGCGAACCTTTCCTGGCCGCGCCGTATTGCGCTGGCAACCGTGGGGTTCGTGCTTATTGTGGGGCTCGTGGGTCCCATTCTGGATACGTCCACGTTCTTCTATCTTTCCACAGCCCCCACGCCGGAGCTGGCCGCGGTGGTGTACCTCGCCGGTTTGCCGGTGAACGCCATTCATGGGGCGGCCACAGCCCTCACGCTGCTGGTCGTGGCGAACCCCCTGCTCGACCAACTCGCCCGCGTCCGCGTGAAGTACGGCTTACTCGATCGGTCGCGCCCCAACTGCCCATAAGTCGCGCCCCAACCGCCTGCAAGTCGCGTTTCAGCCGTAGTCGGTTCTCGCGCGAGCCTACATCGTTGACAACTTTCAAGCGGCTCATCGACCACACGTCGAAATTAATTCTGTTCTTTTCTGGTGCCGAAAAACACATCTTGTTCGATTGCACCCGAACACTTTCGCGAGTACTATATGTATCCGCCCTTGGAACTGCAAAACACAATATATTGTGGTTCCGATGGTGAATAACCTGTGGAAAGCCTGTTGGAAAACAAAAGCGAAAAGAGGGTCTACCCCCTTGGTAATCGCGAAGGGCAGCGGTAGGGAAAACATTGCCGCGTTTCTGCATGTTGTGGTTGGCAAGGCCGCGATGAGCGGTGCGAATACGACGCGATAGCCGCGTCGAAGAAAGGATGTAGGAAGTTATGGTCAAGACCATCATCAAGCGCGACGGGCGCACGGCGGAATTCCATCCGGAAAAGATCGCTGATGCGGTGGAGAAATCGTTCCAGGCCTGTGCGGCCATGCAGGGGCGCGACACCGCCGAGAAGATCGCCGCCACCGTCGTCGAGAAGCTTGAGAGCGGCGCCATCGAGGGCACGCCCACCGTGGAAGGCGTGCAGGACTTGGTCGAGGAGACCCTCATCGAGTCCGGCTTCGTGCAGACCGCCAAGGCCTACATCCTCTATCGCGCCGAGCGCAGCCGCGTGCGCGACGTGAACTCCCGCCTCATCCAAACGCTGAAGGACATCACCTTCTCCAAGGCCGCCGATTCCGACATGAAGCGCGAGAACGCTAACATCGACGCCGATACCGCCATGGGTACCATGCTGAAGTACGGCTCTGAATCTGCCAAGCAGTTCTACGAGATGTGCGTCATCGACCCGCGCTACGCCAAGGCACACCGCGAGGGCGATATCCACATTCACGACATGGACTTCTACACCCTGACCACCACCTGCTGCCAGATTGAGCTGCGGAAGCTCTTCAAGGGCGGCTTCTCCACCGGTCACGGCGTGCTGCGCGAGCCCAACGACATCTCCAGCTACGCCGCGCTTGCCTGCATCGCCATCCAGTCGAACCAGAACGATCAGCATGGCGGTCAGTCGGTGTGCGACTTCGATTACGGCCTGGCCGTGGGCGTGGGCAAGACGTACCGCCGCCTGTTCAAGAAGCACGTGGCCGAGGCCGTCGACCTGCTGACCGACATCGCCGACGACCGCACCTTTGCCGAGAGCCTGCTTGCCCGTGTGGAAAGCGAGACCGGCACGGTTGCCAGCCTCGAGATGGATCCGGAGTTCCGCGCCGCCGTGGTGGCCGGGCTCGTTGAGGGCGGCGTGGATGCCGCTACGGCCGAGCGCGTGGTGGCCTACGCCGAGAAGAACGCCTCCCGCGACACCGACCGCCAGACCTTCCAGGCCATGGAGGCGCTGGTGCACAACTTGAACACCATGCATTCCCGCGCCGGCGCGCAGACGCCGTTCAGCTCGGTGAACTACGGCATGGACACGTCTCCCGAGGGCCGCATGGTCATCAAGAACATGCTGCTGGCCACGGAAGAGGGCCTGGGCTCCGGCGAGACGCCCATCTTCCCCGTGCAGATCTTCCGCGTGAAGGAAGGCGTGAACTACAATCCGGAGGATCCGAACTACGACCTGTTCAAGCTGGCCATGCACTGCTCGGCCAAGCGCCTGTTCCCGAACTTCTCCTTCCTGGATGCCCCGTTCAACGCCCAGTACTACAAGGGTACGCCGGAAACCGAGATCGCCTACATGGGCTGCCGCACCCGCGTCATGGGCAACGTGTACGACCCCGATCGCGAGGTGACGCCCGGCCGCGGCAACCTGTCGTTCACGTCCATCAACCTGCCCCGTCTGGCCATCCGCGCCAAGGGCGACATCGACCTGTTCTTCGACCTGCTCGACTCCAAGCTGCAGCTCGTGACCGGTCAGCTGGACGAGCGCTTCGAGATTCAGGCTCGCAAGCACGTGTACAACGCGCCGTTCCTCATGGGCCAGGGCGTGTGGATCGATTCCGAAAAGCTCTCGCCCACCGACGAGCAGCGCGAGGTGCTCAAGCACGGCACGCTGACCACCGGCTTCATCGGTCTGGCCGAGTGCCTGGTGGCCCTCACCGGCCAGCATCACGGCCAGTCCGCCGAGGCCCAGCGCCTTGGCCTGGAGATCGTGGGCCACATGCGCAGCTACTGCGACCGCATCTCGAAGGAGCGCTGCATGAACTACACGCTCATCGCCACGCCGGCCGAGGGCCTGTCCGGCCGCTTCGTGCGCATCGACCGCGAGCGCTACGGCGTCATCCCCGGCGTGACCGATCGCGACTACTACACCAACGGCTTCCACGTGCCGGTGTACTTCGACATCTCCGCCTTCGACAAGATTGCCCTGGAAGCGCCCTACCACGCGCTCACCAACGGCGGCCACATCAGCTACATCGAGCTCGACGGCGATCCGTCCGATAACCTGGAGGCCTTCGAAAGCGTCATCCGCTACATGAAGGACTGCGGCATGGGCTACGGTTCGGTCAACCACCCGGTCGACCGCGACCCGGTGTGCGGCTACAACGGCATTATCGAGGACGTCTGCCCCAAGTGCGGTCGCACCGAGGACGCTCACAACCAGCCCTTCGAGCGCATCCGCCGCATCACCGGCTACCTGGTAGGCACGCTCGATCGCTTCAACGACGCCAAGCGCGCCGAAGAGCACGACCGCGTGAAGCACGACGTGCCGACAGCCGAGTAGAGCATCGCGCCTCTGAGCACCCGAGCACACCGAGGGCCGTCCCTGCGACGGCCCTTTTTTGTTTCGGGTTTCAATGTCATGTTCAAGCCATTCGGCAAGTAGGGTGCAAGGACGCTCCTCCACGGGCCTGTCGTATAATGGGGCCGCGATGGAAAGGAGGTGCGGCGTGCTGTATCAGTTGATGAACAAGGACAAGGTGGTGGCCACCTACGAGGAAGAGAAAAGGCTGGATGACTATCGGTATACCGAGATCGAGCGCCTTGATGGCTATGTGCCCTATGGCTTCGTAGACATCAACGACTGGATCGACGGTCGTCAGATCGCCAAACACCGCACGTCCATCGAGAGGCTCATGCGCGAACTGGGCCTTACCACGCGTCACGACTTTATCTCCATGGCGCGTTGCCTTGCGCTCACCGATACCTTTTGGATGAAGCGCGCCGATGAGGATATCTCTTGGAACGACGTGTCGCTGTACCGCAATCCTTTCGACGACGTTATCGCTCGCATTGCCTTCGACGGCACGGGCATGTACGGCCGACAGAATTCTCCCACGTCTCCCGAGTTCGCTACCTCGGGCTCCTTCGCCAAGTGCTGGGTGCGCGAGGGCGACCAGGTATCGCTGCTCAAGCGTGGTTCCGAAGGCTACGCCAACGCGGGATTCGAGCCCTATTCGGAAGTGCTGGCCGCAGAAGTGTTGCAGGCAGCGTCTATCGACCATGTGCCCTATACCATCGAGAATTTTCACGGCAAACTTGCGAGCAAGTGCCCGCTGTTTGCTTCGGAAAAGGTGGGATTTGTGTCGGCCCATCGGTTCTTTGACGGTCCTTTTGATGTGGAAGACGTGCTTGCCTTCTGCGACGCGCACGGCGGCGACGAATCGTTCCGTGAAATGATCGTTATGGATGCGGTTATGGCAAACGTCGATCGCCATGCGGGTAACTACGGGTTTCTGGTCGATAACGAAACGGGCGAGATTCTGCGCATGGCGCCGCTGTTCGATCAGAACATGGCTTGTCTTCCCATGATGATGGAGCATGACGATTTCGACGAGTACCTCAGCATGATCGGCCCGAAGATTGGTGCGTCGTTCGTCAGCATCGCCCGAGCGCTCATCACCTCGGATATCCGCGCGAAGCTGGTGGCTCTGAAAGACTTCGAGTACACCGACCCAGGCATGGGCTACCCTGCTTGGAAGCTCGCGGCTGTCAATCGCTGCAAAGATCGCATGATCGCCGACATTCTCGCATAGTCGCAAGTATTGCGGCCGCAAATGCCACTTCGACCCCGCTTTGGTAAGGCCGACTGGGGACGGTCTGCCATACCTGCCCTCAACTGGCATTTTTCTGCCATTTCAGGCCCAAAATGGCAGAGACGCCCCGGGCTCATTGACCATTCCGGCCTTCAACTGGCATTTTCTCAGCTGAAAGAGAACCGGCTCTTCGCCGGGAAGGATTCGTTGCGGAAGGGCGGAGAGCGGTAGGGAGGGAAACCGCTCTTGAAAAAGAAAGGTTAATGCACTAACCTTTCTTTTCTGCAACGAAAAAGAAAGGTTACGAGCATGGGGGTTTATCTCAACTGCTTTTGGCAGCCCGACAGTGGAGGCATGAACAAGGCCGAGCGCATGGGAGGCCCGTACCATCCGTACCTTCCCGACGCACTTGCCGACTACGAGCTTCTTCTCAGCCCCTCCTGCGCAAGCGCGGTGGCGGATGCCCAGGAGGCTCTGGCGAGGCTTGAACTTTCGGGCTCGCGCATCGATACCGAGCCGTTGGCGCGCATGATGCTGCGGGCCGAGGCCGTCTCTTCCTCGCGCATCGAGGGTCTTGAGATGCCGGCGGGTAAACTTTTGGAATACGAGGAGCTCGACCGCCTCGGCGTCGATCATCGCCTTGATGGTACGGAGGCCCAGATTCTCGGCAATCTTCATACGCTCGTCGATGGTCTGGCGCGGGCGGTGGCGGGCTCTCCGCTCACGGTCGAGGAGGTGTGCGAGCTCAATCGTGTGCTTCTGACCGGCACGCGTCTCGCAGAGAGGGGAGGGGTCATCCGCGCCGAACAGAACTGGATCGGCGGCAATCGCGTCAACCCGGTCGGCGCCGCCTACGTGCCCCCCTCTCCCGATGCCGTGCCGGCTCTTATGGAAGACCTCGTCGCCTTCGCCAATCACAGCGAGCTCCCTCCCATCGCCACCGCTGCCATAGCTCATGCTCAGCTCGAGACCATTCACCCCTTTGCGGACGGCAACGGACGTGCGGGCAGGGCGCTTGTTCACCTTATTTTGAAGAAGGGTGGCACGACGCGCGTCACCGTGCCGCCGATATCGCTGCTGTTGGCCACCGACCGCGAGCGCTACATCGCCAATCTCGCCGCCTTCCGCTTCGAAGGCGATGACGAGACCAAGCGGCGCGAGGCGGTGAACGGGTGGGTGGAGTACTTCGCTCGGACGACCTGCGAGGCCTGCTCCCGCGCCTCCGCGTTTGAGGAAACGTTGCTCGCTATCAGGGAGGGATGGCGCGCGAAGGTGCCGTTTCGCGAGGGATCGGCGGGCGCCCAGCTTCTCGACATCCTCTTAGGAACGCCGGTCATCAGCATCAAGACCGCCCAAGATCTCACAGGGAAGAGCTACCCAGCGGCCCGCACGGCTGTGGGCGAGCTCGCCGCGGCTGGAATTCTGAGGCAGAATGCGAAGAACCGCAAGAGCGGTATATTCGTGGCAGGGGACGTCGTGGAGGCCTTCAATGCCTACGAGCGCTCGCTGGCCACCATCTCGGGTGACACCGCTGCGGAGAAGCCGAAAAGGCCTGTGCCTCAAAGGGATGCGCGGATGTCCAAGGGCTACTGAGCAGATACTGGTTGATGAAACCGGAGCCGAGCCTCGCGGGAGTGGCGTCCATGGTGCACTGTTCGGCTGCTCCTCGGGCGAGCCAAGTTCGGTGGCCATGGCTGCCACCGGTGAAGGCGGGGCGCAAGGAGGCTCTGCGGCCATGGTGCCGAAGTACGTGTTCCTCTTCATCGGCGACGGCATGAGCTACCCGCAGATTCAGGCGACGGCCTACTTCAACGGTGCCCAGCAGAGAGGGGAAGAATCGACCATCGAGCGCGTGAGCTTCATGGACTTCCCGGTCATCGGTTCCCAGTACACCTACGATAGCACCTCGTTCTGCCCTGATTCCGCCTCCACGGCCACCTCCATTGCCTCTGGGCGCAAGACGGCCAGCGGGGTCATCAACGTGTCGCCGGACGCTTCCGAGCGCTTCGAGACCATCGCCGAGAAACTGAAGCGCCAGCTCGGCTACAAGGTAGGCGTGCTCACCAGCGTGAATTTGAACCACGCGACGCCGGCGGCCTTCTACGCCCATCAGCAGTCGCGCAAGAACTATTGCGAGATTGGCCAGGAGCTTATTGCGAGCGGGTTCGACTACTTCGCCGGTGGCGGCCTGCTCAACCCCACGGGCGCCAGCGATAACCGCATCGATCTGTACGAGGCGGCGCGCGATGCCGGCTACGAGGTAGCGCGCACCTACGACGAGGGCGCCGCGCAAGTGGCCGAGGCCGAGACGGGTAGCCTGATGCTCACTGCCTGCGAGGACGAGCAGCTGCGCGAGGCCTACGAGCGAACTGTGGCCGCCGGCGCCGGCGATCAGGAGGACATGACCCAGGAGGAATACGTCCACTACGGCACCTACGAGCCCTTTACCGTAACGCTCACGCACCTGCTCAACCGCAAGTCGGGCGTCGATTTCTCTACCTGCGCCCATTCGGGTCTCACCGTGCCCGTGTTCGCCCTAGGCGCCGGTGCCGAAGTTTTCGATGGCTTCTACGACAATACCGAGATCTACGCGAAGCTAGCCGCGCTGACTGGCGTCGCTTAGGTTGTTCTGTCACCCTTCATCTGTTTTCTCCTCTCTGTCCGGCCGGAGCGCGTCCCCTCCCAAGCGCTCCGGCCTTCTTGTGCTGAGTCGCACGATTAAGTAACTTTCTGGCATATGAAAAGCGCCTGAATGACCGGAGGGATGCCAAAGGTGCCTGAAGCGCGCGGGAGACTGCCAGGGCAGCTGCTCAGAGCAGTCATTGCCATGCGAGCCAAACGGCGGTCAAGCAAGCGCTGCAAGTGTTTGGCGCTGACGCTTTACCAAAGCTTTTCGAAACTGACGGAGACTCTTTACGGGCGCTGCTCGGTTCTTTTACGGAGCGGGGCCATCATGAATGCACGGAAGCGACGTTCCCTTGTGGGTCGCTTTCGCGAGTTGAATGGCCCTTGCGGGCGGTGGTTCTGGGATGCCGACCCGCGCGTTTGAAAGGAACGACGACATGAAAGCATCTTCGGTATCTTCTCGTTTGCCGCGGCGGTTGCAGCGGCTGGCGGTGCTCGCTGGAGCGGCGGCTCTGTGCGGGGCGCTGGCAGTGGCGCTTGCGGGTTGCGCAGGCACATCGGCCGGCGATACGGCCGCAGCGGGCGACTCGGCCAGCGCATCTGGCGGCAGCGGCGCATCCGCCAACGCTCCCATCTCGGTGTACTCCCGCGAGGACGGCTCCGGCACCCGCGGCGCCTTCGTTGAGCTGTTCGGCATCGAGCAGAAGGACGCCAACGGCGACAAGGTGGACATGACCACTCCCGCGGCCGCCATCACCAACTCCACGGCGGTCATGATGACGTCGGTGGCCGGCGACCCCAACGCCATCGGCTATATCTCCTTGGGCTCGCTGGACGACACGGTGAAGGCGGTGTCCATCGATGGCGTTGCGCCCACCGCCGCGGCCGTGAAGGACGGCTCCTATGCCATCGCGCGTCCCTTCAACATCGTGACGAAGGGCGAACTCGCCGCGCCGGCCGCCGACTTCCTCGCGTTCATCATGAGCGCCGAGGGGCAGGCCGTGGTGAGCGACAACAAGTACATCGCCATCGACGATGCGGCCGCCCCCTTCGCTTCCAATGGCGCCAGTGGGAAGGTGGTTGTGGCTGGATCCTCCTCGGTCACGCCGGTCATGGAGAAGCTGGCCGAGGCCTTCCAGTCGGCTAATCCCCAGGTGACCGTGGAAGTGCAGCAGTCCGATTCCACCACGGGCGTGAACATGGCGCTCGATGGCACCTGTGACATCGGCATGGCTTCCCGCGACCTGAAGGACTCCGAGACCGGCGCCGGCGCTGAGGGCACGGCCATCGCCCTGGATGGCATCGCGGTCATCGTGGCTCCTTCTTCCTCGGTGAACGACCTGACGAGCCAGCAGGTGTGCGACATCTATACCGGCGCGGCTACCAGCTGGGCCGACGTCGCCTAAGCGGGATCGACTATGCTGTTCTCCCTGCTGAACGTGCCGCCAGCAAGTGCATCGACGGCCGCCGGCTCCGGGGGCGCCGGAGCGCCCGGAGCCGGCGCAGGTCTCGCAGCTGCCGGTGTCCCTGCGGCGGCCCGCGTGCCCAAGCGCCGCCCACATGTCCTACGCGAAGGGGCTGCCCGGGCCCTCTTCGGGACGGCCGCGGCCCTCTCCATAGCCGCCGTGGCGCTGATCTGCCTGTTTCTGCTGGCCAACGGCGTGCCGGCCATGGCCGAGATCGGGCTGCCGGAATTCCTCTTCGGCACCACGTGGCGCCCGGCCAATGACCTCTACGGCATCTTCCCCATGATCGTGGGCAGCCTGTACGTGACAGCCGGTGCCATGATCGTGGGCGTGCCGGGCGGCCTGCTCACGGCGTTGTACCTCTCGCGGTTCGCTCGCGGCCGCACGGGCTCCTTCCTGCGCAGCGGCGTGGAGCTGCTGGCCGGCATTCCATCGGTGGTCTACGGCTTCTTCGGGCTGGTCATCATCGTGCCCTTCGTGCGTCTGCTCGGGCCGGGCACGGGGCTTTCGGTGCTGGCAGCCAGCCTTATCTTAGGCATTATGATCCTGCCTACCGTCATCACCGTGGCCCAAAGCGCTTTGGACGCCGTGCCCGCTCGCTACTACGAGGGTGCCCTGGCTCTCGGCGTCGATCACGAGCACGCCGTGTTCAAGGTGGTGGCCCCGGCGGCCGCCTCCGGCATCATGGCCGCCATCGTGCTGGGGCTGGGACGGGCCATCGGCGAGACCATGGCCGTGGTCATGGTGGCCGGAAACATGCCCATCATTCCCGACTCGCTGCTGTCTGGCGTGCGCACCATGACGGCCAACATCGTGTTGGAAATGGGCTACGCCGCCGACTTGCACCGCGAGGCCCTCATCGCCACCGGTGTGGTTCTGTTCGTGTTCATCCTGCTGATCACGATGCTGCTCAACGTTATTCGGAAGAGAGGTGAGGCGCGATGAGCGATGGCTTCAACCTGCGCTTGCGTCGCCCGCGGCCCTCGGTGGTCGCCTGCTCGCCGACCTTGGGAGCCCTGGGTGCCGTCAATCTGATGCCCGCTTGCTTCGCCAAGGAAGATGCCTTGGAGGCCCACATCGCCCGCTCGTCCCGTCGGCGCCGCGCGGTGTCGGTGCTGCTGCGCTGGCTCACCTATGCCGCCGCAACGGTAACCGCCGCCGTGCTGCTGTTCGTGGTGGGCTACATCCTGGTGCGAGGCGTGCCCGCGCTTACCCCCGATCTGTTCCAGTGGGAATACACCTCCGAGAACGTGTCGCTTCTGCCGGCGCTCGCCTCGACGGTCATCATGGCGCTGCTGGCTTTGGCGCTGGCGGTGCCCGTAGGCGTCGGCGCGGCCATCTACCTGGTGGAGTACGCCCGCCGAGGCAGCCGCTTCGTGCGCCTGGTGCGCGTGACCGCCGAAACGCTGCAGGGCATTCCCTCCATCATCTACGGCCTGTTCGGCATGCTGTTCTTCGTGACGGCTTGCGGCTGGGGCCTCTCGCTTCTGTCCGGTGCCTGCACCCTGGCCATCATGGTGCTGCCGGTCATCATGCGCACCACCGAAGAGGCGCTCATGGCAGTGCCCGATTCCTACCGCGAGGGCGGCTTCGGCCTCGGTGCCGGGCGCCTGCGCACGGTGGCCCGCTGCGTGCTGCCCTCGGCGGTGCCCGGTATCCTGGGCGGCGTCATTTTGGCCCTCGGCCGTTGCGTGGGCGAGGTGGCGGCCCTGTTGTTCACCGCCGGCACTGTGGCCCAAATCCCCGACTTCGGCGGCCAGGGCATCTTCGCCCTCTTCGACTCCTGCCGCACTCTGGCCGTGCACATGTACACCCTGGCCTGCGAGGGCCTGCACGTGAACGAGGCCTACGCCACCTCGGTGGTGCTGCTGATCCTCGTTCTTCTGTTGAACGCCGCCATGCGCGTGGCGGCACAGAAAATGGAAGTGAGCAAGAAATGACGAGCTTTTTGAAAGAACTCGCGAACGAGACGAGCGCGACGGCCCTCGCTGATGCCCCGCACCCTGGATCCGCCTCGGCGTCCGCTGCGGTTCCGGTTTCCGCACCCGCTCCTGCGAAGATGGCCGTCGAGCACCTCAACCTATTCTACGGCGACTTCCAAGGCCTGCGCGATATCAACCTCACCTTCCCGGAGAACCAGGTGACGGCGCTCATCGGCCCCTCCGGTTGCGGCAAATCCACGCTGCTGAAGACGCTGAACCGCATGAACGATCTGGTGGAGGGCTGCCGCGTGGAAGGCTCGGTGCTTCTGGACGGAGCCGATGCCTACCGCACCCTGGATGCCATCGACCTGCGCCGACGCGTGGGTATGGTGTTCCAGCAGCCCAACCCCTTCCCTATGAGCATCTACGATAACGTCGCCTTCGGCCCGCGCAGCCATGGGGTGCGCGCCAAGGCCGATCTGGACATCATCGTAGAGGAGTCGCTGCGCGCGGCCGCCATCTGGGACGAGCTGAAAGATCGCCTGAAAAAGAACGCGCTCGGCCTGTCCGGCGGCCAGCAGCAGCGCCTGTGCATCGCTCGCGCCCTGGCCGTGCAGCCGGAGGTGCTGCTGCTCGACGAGTCCACGAGCGCTTTGGATCCCATTTCCACGGCGAAGATTGAGGAGCTTATCGGCCAGCTGAAGGAGCGCTACACGGTGATCATGGTGACCCACAACATGCTGCAGGCCCTGCGTATCTCCGATAAGACGGCGTTCTTCCTGCTGGGCGAGGTGGTGGAAGCCGGCGACACCGACACTATCTTCTCCGCCCCCACCGACCCCCGCACCGCCGATTACGTCGCTGGCCGTTTTGGGTAGCGGCATTCCCGTTTCCGTAGGGGCTGACCTTGGTCAGCCCTCGCGGGTGGGTTGCGCCCGCATGGCAAAAGAGGGGCGACCAAGGTCGCCCCCTACGGAGGGTTGGGCTTAACGGTCGGTAGCGCCGCACGATTTTACTTTCATTTTACGTGGCTCTTACGGCGGCTGCTCAATGGGGCTTCATACTCCTTCCCTGCTGAGACGAGCGCGGGCCGCAAGGGCGCGACCTGCCGATGAGCGCGGCTCGCAAGGGGCGAGTCGCCGTGAGAAGGAGACGCATAGGTGGAAGAACTGCTGCAAATCGGGCTGGGACTGTTCGGCGGTCTGGCCCTGTTCCTGTACGGCATGAACCTCATGAGCAGCAATCTGCAGGAGGCGGCTGGCGAACGCATGCGTGCCATTCTGGCCGCCGTGACGAAGAACCCCTTTTTCGGTGTTCTGGCCGGTGCACTGGCCACGGCGGTGCTGCAAAGCTCCAGCGCCACCACGGTCATGGCCATCGGTTTCGTGGCTGCCGGTCTCATGGGGCTGCGTCAGGCCATCCCCATCATCATGGGCGCGAATATCGGTACCACCATCACGGCGCAGATCATCGCCTTCAAACTGTCCGATTACGTGCTCGGCATCGTGCTCGTGGGCTTTCTTATCATGCAGCTCGCCAAGCAGGGACAGATGAAGTACGTCGGCACCGCCGTCTTCGGCTTCGGGCTTTTGTTCCTCGGCATCGACACCATGGGCGCTGTCATGAAGCCCTTGGCCGAGAACCCCGTGTTCACCGACCTGATTGCCCAGGTGACGGGCGTGCCGGTGCTCGGCGTTCTGGTGGGCACCCTCATGACGCTCGTGGTGCAAAGCTCCAGCGCCACTATCGCCGTGCTGCAGAACTTCGCTTCCACGCCGGGCGCCGATGGAGCGAGCATCATCGGCCTCGACGGCGCCATTCCCATCCTTCTCGGCGACAACCTGGGCACCACCATCACGGCGCTGCTCGCCGCTATCGGCCAGTCCCGCGACGCCAAGCGCGTGGCCCTGTCCCACTGCATCTTCAACCTATCGGGCTGCCTCTTGTTCGTGTGGCTCATCGGGCCCTTCGCCTCGGTGGTGGCGGCCATCCCTCCGGCTGGCCCCGAGGTGGAAGTTATTGCCCGGCAGATCGCCAACGCCCACACGCTGTTCAACGTGACCATGACCGCTTTGTGGCTACCGCTGGTCTCGGTGATGGTGAAGATCGTCATGGCGATTCTCCCCGAGAAGCCGCGTCGACCGCGCGACCCGCTGGTGGACACCCTGGAGACGCCGCTGGCCCCCGACGCAGCGGCCGCCTAAGCCGCCCTTGCGACCGACGGCGCTACCCCGCACCGTCGGTCGCTTTCGCGCTGGTTTCCGGTTGCGCCGAGGTGTCGCTGGGGCGGCACTGGGACGGCACTGCCTGTTCGGCCGGCCCCACGGCTCTTTGACGCCTTGCCGCCCATCTCTGCGTCGCGCGGCTGTTGCGCTACAATGACCGCGCACCTGTTCCAGAAAGGATTCCCATGAGCAAAGCCCCGCTCATCTATTACGTGGAAGACGACGAGCATATCCGCGACCTGACTGCCTATGCGCTGCATCAAGCGGGTATGGAAGTGCGTGCGTTCCACGATGGCGACGGTCTTGTTGAGCGGTGCGCGCTCGAGCCGCCCGATGCGGTGCTGCTGGACATTATGCTGCCCGGCGACGACGGTCTCGTTCTGCTGCAGGCCCTGCGCGGCAATGCAGCGACCGAGAACCTCCCCGTCATGATGCTCACGGCCAAGGGCACCGAGTTCGACAAAGTAGTAGGGCTCGATGCCGGTGCCGACGACTATCTGGCGAAACCCTTCGGCATGATGGAACTCATCTCGCGGGTAAACGCGCTGCTGCGGCGCGCGAGCCGTCCGAGCCAAGGCGCCGCAGAAGAGGTGGCGGAACCCAGTGACCTTATGGCCGTCGGCGCGATCAAGCTGTCGCCGTCCGCCCGCACCGTGGTGGCGAATGGCCGGGAAGTCAACCTCACACGCAAGGAGTTCGACCTTCTGCGCACGCTCATGGAGAACAAGGGCCGCGTGCTCACCCGCGAGCAGCTGCTCGAGCAGGTGTGGGGCGTAAGCTTCGTCGGCGAGACGCGCACGGTGGACATGCACGTGAAGACGCTTCGCCGCAAGCTGGCCGAAGCGGCCCCCGGTTCCGAAGAAGCCGTCGCCACCGTGCGCGGCGTGGGCTATCGCTTGAAGAAGAGCGCCTCATGAGTGCCACCAACGCCTCACGCAACGGCTGCGAGGCCGAAGCTGCTGAAGTGCCGGTAGCCGCTCCTGAGGTAGAGGCCGACAAGCCGGCGCGCTCGAGATCGGCCCTCGCGCGCAACGAAGAGCTGGCTCGCGCCGAGAAGATGCGCCGCGAATTCTCGGCCAACGTCTCCCATGAGATGAAAACGCCCCTGCAGGTGATCTCCGGCTATGCGGAGCTGATGGCCAACGGCCTGGTGCCCCCTGAGGACGTGCCGCGTTTCGCGCAGCTCATCTACGAGGAGTCCCAAGCCATGCGCGCGCTCATCGACGATGTGCTTATTCTTTCGCGTCTCGACGAGATGGCGCCGGGCGACAACGAAACCGAGGCAGTGAATCTGGAAGAGGTGGCCAGTCGGGTGGTGGGGCGCTTGACCAAGCTGGCCGCCGATGCGGGAGTGACCGTTGGCCTCAAGGCCGAACCGGTCATCATTCGGGGCAACGAAACCCTGCTCAAGCAGATGATCTATAACTTGGTCGAGAACGCCATCCGCTACAATCGCGAAAATGGTCGCGTGTTCGTGGAGGTGTACGCGGAGGACGTTGTCGGTGCGGAGGATGCGTCTGGTAGGGGGTTCGTGCACGGCGTTGCGCCGGGCGAAGGCGATGCTGAGGAGGGGGTCAAGGCGGCTGCTCCGGTGCGCATGGGCGTCATCCGCGTGAACGACACGGGCGCGGGTATTCCCGCCGACAAGCTGGAGAAAATCTTCGAGCGCTTCTATCGCTTGGAGAAAAGTCGCTCCAAAGAGCTGGGCGGCACGGGGCTGGGCCTTGCCATCGTTAAGCATGCCGCTCTCTACCACGGCGGCGAGGTGTCCGTGGAGAGCGAAGAAGACGTCGGCACCCGTTTCACCGTGCGGCTACCCATCGGATGACAAAGATTTCCAAAAAAGTGGTGACCAAAAATGTGAAAACTTTTGTCGGTCATGGCTCCAAAAGGCGCTCGCCTACCAGTTGGAGGGCTTCTCCAGCGAGAACGAGGTGGGCTGCCATTCCACGACAGAGCCGGCACGCCTGGTGGCTGGCACATCGATCAGGCGCTGGTTGGAGGAGCCGCACCACTTCAGCTCAAGGGACTTGCGCGACTCCACGAAGGGGCCATCTACGAGCACGTCGATGGAATCCAGCAGGTCTCCCACGGCCAAGTCGTCGGCGATGTCGGCGAGAGCCCCACTGACCATCGCTTCCTCAGGGTTCTCGTGGAGCGCCTCGCCGCCGAGTGCCCCGATCCGGCGATCGCGCTCGGCGCGGGCTTTGTCGGCTCGTTTCGCCAGATCTTCATAGAGGTAACCGGAATAACTCCAGACTCCGTAACCGTTGCGCTTCAGCTCGGCCGCCAGGGCTGCGCAGGCCTTCGGCTGTTCGAAGGGCTCGCCGCCGGAGAGGGTGACGTCGTGCACGAGGCCGTTGGCACGAATATCGGCCAGAAGAGCCGCGAGGGTCGTTTCGGTGCCGCCCTCGGCTGGCTGGCTTTCGGGGTTGTGGCAGCCGGGGCAATGGTGCGAGCATCCCTGCACGAACACGGCGTAGCGCAGGCCAGGGCCGTCCACGATGGAGTCGGGCACGGTGCCATACAGCGAGATGGTGGTGTTTTCGAAGTTGTTTTCCATAGCCGCCATTGTAGCGCACCCCGGCCCGTGCAGCCGTCGCCTGCGCTTCTGTCATAAAGTTGGCACGACCGTAAAGCCCATTGTGCGTTCGGGCAATTTGCTGCCCTCTTAGCTCACGTAGACCCAGCGAACAGCATCGCCCTCGTGGAGGATGTAGTTGCTTGCGGCCGTCATGGGCATGGTGCCGTTAACGGCGTAGATCCACCCGCTGGTGCCACTCATCATCTTCTCGGCCAGGCCATTTACGGCCGACACATAGGAGGATGAGCCCTCCAGGGAAAGCCCTGTGGCCGCGAGGGCGTCGTAGGCCGTGGCGCCCTCGGGCAGCTTCAGCGTGGCGGAAGCCATGGTGGCGGGAAAGCCCAGGCTTGTGGCGGCGGAGCTGTCGACGACGACGGACACGGCGATAGAGGCCGGGGCAGGGGAAGGCGATGGATTTGACGGGTTGAAAGGTCCCGACGAATCCGAGGACGTGGAAGACGACGCAGGAGCGGAAGAGCTGCCGCTCTGGCCGCCTGCGGCGTTCGAGGCGCCTCCCGAGGCAGGGGCGCTCCCGGGGCGATCGGCGCCCGCAGCGCCGTCCGGATCGTCGGCGCTTGTCGTGCCATTGCTTGTGCCGGAGACTTCGTCATCATGCAACGAGGGCCCGTTCTCGGATGCGCCTCCGTTGGAAGACGAGCTTTCGGATGGTGCGGCGTTTTCGGCGTTCTCCGATGAGGATCCTTCCGCCTCCGCGTTCTGGACTGCTGGAGTACCCGTACCGTCGACGTCTGTTCCGTATGCGAGCGTTGCGTTGGGGCCTGAGGGGGAAGCGCCGGGCAGAGCGGCGTTTCCCGTCAGGGGCAAGTTGGCGTTCCCTGCGAGCAGTAGTAGCGAGAGCGCCAGGCCTGCTGCCGAGCAGAGGCCCAAGGCGCTTCCCGCGAGAAGCCGATGCCGGCGCCGAGAGCCCTGGAGCTGAGCGGCTTCAGGGCTCTCGGCTGCGATCGTGGGCGTCGGCTCGCAGTCCGCGTCGATCGCAACGGGATGCGCCGGATCAGAGGCCGCGACCTCGGTGCTGGGCGTTAGTTCGGTGGCGTCGATTGGGCGCTCTTCGCTGGTCTCTGCCCCCTTCTTAGGCGTCATGGCTTCCCGTTTCCTTGTCGATGCGGCGGCGTGGCCCTCGAACGAGGTGGGCAGCTCCAAGGAGTCCGGCGACGGAGAGGAGCGCCAGCGCCACCGCCGCTGTCTGGTTGCCGTTCTCGGTTGCAGCGCCCTCGGCCAGTGAGCTGTTGGAAGCGACGGAGGAAACGCGATCAATGTTCGCGCCGCTCGCCTTCGCCAGCGGCGTGGGGTTGTCCGCTACCGCTTCTGCGATTCTGTCGGGGGCAACCCCACCGGCGTCTGCGTCGGTGCCAGCTGCCGCCGCCCTGGTGTTGGAGGAGCCCTGCAGCACAGTGGTGTCGAAGGGGGTTCGGGCCGCAGCGCCGGCGTTCAGCGGCGCGCCGCTTCCCGCGCCGGCCATTGGCGTCTTCCCGTTTGCGGACGTCCCGAGGGACGTTGTGCCCGCGTTCTGGGAAGTCGGATTCTTGGGATTGCTCTTGCCCGGGCCTGTAGGACTCTCCGGCTTCTGGGGCGTTTCCGGGTTCTGCGGCTCGCCCGGCGTCTCGGAGTCGGTGCTCGGCCGCGGTGCTGGCGGCTGCGAGGAGAGGCCCAAGGCGAACAGATGGCCCGAGTCGTTCACATAGTAAAAAGTGCCCGCGCCGCCGTAGGCCACCGAGGCCATGGCGTAGTTGTGCATCCCTGCCGGGGGATCGAAGACGAGCTGTGCCTCCTGGTCGCCCAGTCGATAGGCGAAAACGCCGCCGCCTGAGGTGTAGTCGGGCCACGAGCCGCCCGCGCCGTTGCAGGTGAACAGCGCCACCACACCCGCACTGTCGCGCACCAGAAGCGGGGTGCTCTTCACCTCGCCAGGCAGCGGGCTTCCGTCGGCGGCGGTCACGGTAGCCGTCAACGCCAGCGTAGCGGCGTCGATGGCCGCCAGAAGCCCCTGGCCGTTCTGGCTTCCGCCCACGTACAGAACGCCGTCGGCGAGAGCCGGCGTGGAAGTTGAGTAGTCGCCAAACGATACGGCCCCTACCTGTGTCAGCGCTCCATTGGCCCCGACCGACACCTTGTGCAGAGTGCCGTTGGTCGTGACCACGTAGGCGAACCCGTCGACGGTCACCACGGTCGAACGCACGGGGGCACCCAGCGCGAGAGTCGCCGCCGGCTCTCCGTCTGTCGAAGCAGCCGAAACGGCTCGCAGCACGCCATCGTCCCCTGCCACCACTAGGTAATCGCCCACTGAAGCCGCTCCCGACCAGTAGTAGCCGGCATCGGTATTCTTTTGCATCCAGCGGATGGCGCCGGTGCTCGCGTTCACGCACAGCGCCCAGCCTTCGTAGGTTTGCGACCAGTCGGCTGCTGCCGTGAAGGCGTACAGGTAGTCGCCGCTCACGGTGAGGGTGGAAAGCCCCTGCTGGTCATAGGCGACCGCTGCAGCCCCGCCTCCAGACCCCGAGGCCACCTCCTGCACCGCCGCCGGCAGCGCCTCGGTGAGCCACCGCGTCTGCAGCGTGAGGGCCGAAAGCGCCTGCAAGCGTCCGTTGTTCAGTGGCACCACGATAAGGCCCTTCGTGTAAACGGGGCGACAACCATAAGCGGTGCCGTCGGCCAGCGGCACTACCTCAACCACGGCACCGGTAGACGCGTCCAGTTTCAGGAGCCGCGAGCCGGTGGCGAAGAACACGTATCCGCCGGCAACCACGGGCTCCGACCACGAGGCGTAGTCGCCCTGGGCAAAGTCGTAAGTCCATCGCGCCGGCAAACTGCCCAGCGTGGAACCCACCACCGCCGGTTCTCCCGCGGCTGCGCCAAAGGAACCCCAATCGGCTTCCCACTCCGCGCCTGGCTCATCAGGATTCACCACGATGTCGGGCGTGGTGGCCGGCCCTGTTGCATCCACATAAACGAGTTCTAGCACGTCTCCGTCTTGGGGATGGTAGCTGCTGGCCATGACGTCGGCGTACTCGCCGTTGATAAGGAACGCCCAGTACGACCAAGGCGCGCCCGCGCTCATGGCCAATGTTTGGCTGCGATCGGGAGTTGTGATCGAGTAGGGGCAGCCGCCATCAAGGCTGTAGAAATATCCCGCCTTGTCAAGCAGATCAGCAAAGACGTCCCATGCGGAGGTTTTGGCGCTATCCTTCACAGCGTATTTTTGGGGTGACACCCAGTTAACCGCCTGAAGAGGCTCGCCAGTGGCGTGAGGCAAAAGGCCAGTTACACGTGCAGAAATTGTGGCCGATACCGGTTTGGCGGGCTCCGGCGGCACAGGATCTGCCGGTTCAATCGCTTCTCCCTGAGCTATAGGCTTGCGCATGGGACCGGCTTCCATGGTGTTGAAGCCAGCGGAAACCAGACATTTCAGATGCTTGCCCACATAGGAATCGGGGATGACGAAAGAAGGCTTGTGGACGTTCTCGTCAGCCAGTTCAACATACTCCCCGTCCCAAGAATCGGCACTGTACCAGGTATAGGTAAGTTCATCGGGCGACAGATAGCTACCAGCTGTACCAGCATTGGTAGTATTGCGAGCCGCCACGCCAATGGTTCGGCCCGACCAGAAGGTGAAGTTGCTATCTGCTGGCATCTGGTCGAGAGCGGCGTAGTACAGCTCGTGTGTGCCTGGCTTTCGGAAGGGGCCAGCAGCAGAGGCATTCGCAGAGACCACCGTGTTGTCTCCCGTGCACGCCGCTACCGACACCCAACACCCTTCAAGGGATTCGGGCACCGTGAAAGTCGAACCTGTTTCCCCTTCGATGATGTGCCAGCTGTTATCGTCGAAGTCAGAGCTCTTCGGTTTCTCTGCTGACCAGCGCCAGGTATATTCAACGTTCGTGTTTATAGGGGCATCACCCCAGTGAGTGCTCTTATAAGCTTGGGCCTGCAACGTACCTCCGATTTCCTTTGAGGAGGATGCGTTCAAAATGCTCACCCAGTAAAGCGTCGTTACGCCCTTCGGCAACACCTTTCCCGGCTTGGTTTCGCACGTGCTACTGCCTGGAACCCCATTTTTGGCTTTGGCAACAACTTTGAGATAGCACCCAGTACAATCTTTCGGGACTTTGAATGACGCCCCCTGAGTAATTTCTTTAAAGGGGCCATCCTGCGAATCGCTCACTTGCCAGGAGAAATCAACGTCCGAAGCTCCATAAAGGGTGTGGGGATCATCAAAGTCATAAGCGCGAGCTTCAAGGACATCTTCGACATTGCAGGAAGGAACGCTTTCCAACTCGCTGCTGCCAAAGCCTTCACCGTTCCAAGAAAGCAGAATGTAATCCAGCTTGATTTGGTCGGGAGCGATTACGGGACCGGGAGTGTTGTAGCCTATTGAGGCAGGTGTGTCGAAAGAGCCGCTTGGGCCATAAAGCGTCTGCCCATCGCCTTCGACACGCACGCGGATGTATTTGCCCGCAAGCTTGGTGGCGAGCTCCTTGGTTATGGTGAGGGAAGGGCAGGTCTCGCCTTCAATGGCCGCAAACTCCTCGTCGGCTGCCTCGCGGGAATCAGCGGCGAGCCACTGATATGACCAGCGATCTTGCGACGGAATGCGTGCAGCGGGATCCGCTTGGCCGTCGAACACATTGGCCCAAAGCGTTGTGCCTACCTTAAGAGATTTCGCTTCAATTATGTTAGAACTTGTTGAGGCCGAGTTCGATGACGATTGGAGAAGTGCGTAAGACTTTTCGTCCAAGGCTGTTTTCTTTGGCACGGGGGGTTTGATGGGGCCGCAGGCGCTTAGAGTGGTGTAATTTCTTCCGCTTTTGGGCCCCTCCACCGAAATGTCGCCACAGGAAATGCGAACACGGAGGTATTTGCCGTTGAATCTCGTGCGTAGTTCGTCAGTAAGCTCAAGAGAAGATTTTGTCTCGCCCTCGATAGGGGCAAAATCGTTGGAGCTTGCGCTTGGGCCTACCAGCCACTGATAAGTCCATCCGAACTCGGCGTCAACCCGTTTGTCCTTGGCCGACCAAGCAACGGCATACAAGGTCTCATTGCGCTGTAGAAAGCCGGGTAGAGCGCTGGTTTTCCAGGGTCTCTCGCTGCGGGATATCATGGCGAAGCTGGAACTTGTTAGCGCAGTTCTTGCTTTCGATGCGACTGTCGTGACTTCTGAAGAGGCGGTCGTCTCGCTTGCGTCGGTGTTTTCCGAGAAGGTGGGCGCCTCGTCTGTCGCTGTGCTTTCCGCAAGCCCTGCTGCGGAGTCTTCCGCAATCGCTTTTGCTGCAGATGCTTCTGCAGGCGCGTCGCCGGTCTCGTCGCCCCAGGCCGGCAAGGGCGTGAGGGTGAGGGCGAGCGCCAAGGCAAGGAACAGGGATAAGAGTCGCCGCGACCACGGCTGAGGGGCGTACGCTGAGCGCACGCGGGGGTTTCCGACCATGCGGAATCACCTACTTCCAGGGCTGTCGTGCGATGAGCAGGTGTTCCGACTTTGCGTCTTCTGGGACATCTGGCGCGCCCGCCATCGCCTTCTCGCGCCGCGTTGCCCGAGCCTGTAGAAGGCGTGGGACCGGTTTCGAAGGCGAGCGAATGCCCCATCGGCTTTTACGGTTCCTGGTAGAGCAGGGGAGTCTCACCCCTATTCCCCTCGGCCGCGCGTTTTCGGCAACGGCGACCGGCGCGGCGCCCCGCGCAACCCATCAGTGCCAATGCCGCCATTGTAGCATCATCGCTGAGCGTCTCGCTAAGCATTTCCCAGATCGAGCGGTTTGGTACCGCGCGGGGCGATCCCGCCCCTGCCGCTGGCAAAATGAGACGGTTTGGTTCCCCGTTTCAGGCCAACTTCGCCGATTTGGTACCCACGGGTTGAAGAAACCCCAGGTCGCAAAAATGACAACACGCTTTTTCGGATACCAAACCGCCCGTCTTGCCAAAGGCGGGGTACCAAATCGGCCATCCTGCCACGAAAAGATACCAAAGCCCGCTATTCTGCCAGCAAATGCGCGCCGTCGGGTACCAAACTTCGCGTTCTGTCAGCAAATGCGCGATGGGGGTGCTCGCGTGGCCGCGCTTTCAATTCTGTCTTGGTCGTTTACCGTGATGGTTCAATATGCTATACTCCCAAAGGAGTAGAGGAGGTGAGTCTCTATGGTGAAGACGCTGTACCACGGGTCGAAGGACATCATCGAGCACCCGCGCTACGGGGCCGGAAAACCCTACAACGATTACGGGCGGGGGTTTTATTGCACGGAATCTCTCGATCTCGCGAAGGAATGGGCGGTGGCCGTCGATCGCGGAGGGTTTGCCAACATCTATGAGCTCGATTGCGCTGGCCTCGCCATCCTCGATTTGAACGGGGATGAATACGGGCTCCTCCACTGGCTGGCGCTCCTGCTCCGCTACCGCGAGTTCGACGCGTCGGGCCCCTTGGCCTTCGAGGCCAAGCAGTATCTTCTGGAAAACTTCGCCATGGATCTCACCCCCTATGACGCCATCGTAGGCTACCGGGCCGACGACAGCTACTTTTCCTTCGCCCAGGATTTCATCTCCGGCGCCATCTCCTACCAGCAGTTGGGCCGCGCCATGCATCTGGGCAGGCTCGGTCAGCAGTTCGTGCTGAAGAGCGAGCGCGCCTTCGACCGGCTGCGCTTCACCGGTTACGAGGGGGCCTCGCGCGACGAGTGGTACGAGCGCAAGATGAGCCGCGACCGGGCGGCGCGCCGCGAGTATTTGGACGAGGAGCGAAACCGGCGCCAGCCAGGCGATCTGTTCATAACGACCATCATGGACGAGGGAATGGGGGCCGGCGATGAGCGCCTACGATGAGGTCTACCTGCAACCGGCCCGCGCGAATATGGGCCGTATGTTGGATGTGGCCGTGGGCAGCATGGGCTTCGGGCTGGGGGAGTTCTATGGGCTGTTCCTCGCTTCCGGCCTCGCCCGCCGCTTCGGGGCCGGAGACTACGCTCTCATTACGGGATGCTCGGGGACGGAGCTGGCCTTCCGCGTCGCGGTAGAGGTACAGGCAGAGGAGCCGCCGCGTCCCCGGGTGCGTTACCGCTACGACCGCAGCCCTGAGTACTGGTGCGGTTGGGCGCTTGCCCGCTACCAGTGGGAGACGGCGATGACCTTCGACATGATCAACCGCATCACGCCCATCGAGGACGTCCGAAAGATGTACGACGCCTACCACGAGATGGACATCCGCCATTTCGAGGATGCGTTGAATGAACGCCGCGCCCGCTTCTTTCGGCCGCCTCTGCGCATGCGGCGCATGGCTGCGAAGCTGAGCCAGGCCCAGCTGGCCGTCATCTCCGGCGTGCCGGTGCGCAGCATCCAGCAGTACGAGCAGCGCCGCAAGGACCTGAACAAGGCCGCCGCCGAAACCGTGGCCGCCCTGGCCCGCGCCCTGTTCTGCTCGGTGGAGGATCTGCTGGAATAGCGTCCAGTAGCGATTCGCCGGAACATACGGTTCCTTAATCCGAGGGCTGCGGGCGCCAGCGTGCCTACAGTCCTCGGGCAACGTTTACCCAACAGCTTATGTTGCGGCGTATGTCAAGACTTTCCTGTCACCAGGTTTTGCGTATACTGAAATCAAGCCTTGTTCCCGCCATATACTGCGATGGACCGACGTATTATGACGAGGGAGCTCTAGAAGCGGTTGGAACGGAGATTCGCATCCGTTGATGCGAAAGCCGGGAGACCCGATGCGAGCACCCACCTTTTGAGGTGGGTTCATCCTCTGGCGTGGGGCAGGGCTATTTTTGTGCCCCGTCTTCCTCGTCCTTCACGGGCACGAGCGAACCGGTGGCGTCGGTAAGTTTCTGCCCGGTCAGGTCGCCCATGGCCTCCTCGATAAGATGGTTGTGCACATAGGGGGCCACGGCGCGGATAGCGGCATCGGTGGCAGAGGAGGCTTTGGAAGCCTCGGCGATGGTGAAGCTCAGCGAACCTTTGAACCCGTAGTCGGTGATGGACGAGAACGATACGCTGGGGCGCTTCTTCAGCTTGCTCACACGGGCGACGGCCTTCTCGGCGGCGTCCTCAATGTGATG
Source organism: Adlercreutzia sp. CNCM I-6207 (assembly GCF_977072305.1). NCBI lineage: Bacteria > Bacillati > Actinomycetota > Coriobacteriia > Eggerthellales > Eggerthellaceae > Adlercreutzia > Adlercreutzia sp. CNCM I-6207. Next base: position 146,786 of record NZ_CDRVLZ010000002.1, on the reverse strand, counting down.
GGCCGTGGCGGTGAGGCGCTCGCTGTTGGTGGTGACCACCAGGGGAATGGAAATCTCATTCAAGGGCGACAGCTTGCAGACGGCCGTGGAAGTCATGAGCGAGTTGGGGATGTTGGTGATGGTGCCCGAACTGTCTTTGATGGAGGTGTAGCGCCAGGTGACGTCCTGCACGACGCCGGTGACGCCGGATGGTCCCATGCGGATGTTGTCGCCGGGTTCCACGGTGCGCGACACGCTGACGGTCAGGCCGCCGATGAGGTTCGAGAGCGTGTCCTGAAAACCCAACGACACCGCGATACCGACAACGCCCAGGCCGGTGACCATGGCGGAGATGTTCACGTTGAAGCACATCGACAGCACGCAGCAGATGCCGATGACCCACACGATGATGCGCACGAGATTGATGAAGATGGAGCTGGAAGGCAGAAGCGTCGTCTTGTTCAGCACGCGGCGCATAAAAGCCACGGTGATGCGCGCGACGACGAAGGTGATCGCGCAGATGATCACGACGCCGAGCAGGGTGTTGAACCAATCGGCGTGGATGAACTTATCGAATATGTCGAGCAAATTGGGCATGGCCCCATTATAGAAGGGCGCCTCCATCCCAAAGGAGGAGGCGCCCGGTTTTCACGGTTTCGTTATGCGATCCTAGTTGGTGGAAGGGGTGGTGGTGCCGGTGTCGCCGCCCTGGTTGCCCGGGTCGGTGGTGCCGGGGTCGGTCGTGCCCGGATCGGTGGTGCCACCAGGATTGTTGGTGCCGGGGTCGGTCGTGCCGGGGTTGGTGGGCTGCTCCGGCTTGGGGTCGGGCTCGGGCTCCGGCTCGGGGCCCTTCGAAATGGTGATCTGCACGGTAGCGCCAGGCTTCACCTTGTCGTTCAGCGGATCCTGCTTCATGACGCGGCCCTCGCCCTGCTTGTCGCTGTACTCGCGGGCCTTCACGTCGGCACCGAAGCCCTCAGACTGCAGCTTGTCGATGGCCTTCTCCTCGGTCATGCCGATGACGTTGGGCACGGTCGTCAGCTCGCTTCCGCGGGAGGTGACGACCTCGATGGTGGTGCCGGGCTTCACCGGGTCGCCGGCGGCGGGGCTTTGCGAAATGATCTTGCCCTCGGCGACATCTTCCGAGTATTTGCTCTCGGCTTCCACAACCTTAAGGCCGGCGTCCTCGGCCGCCTGGCGCGCCTCGTCCATGGTCATGTTCTTGAAGTCGGGCGCGTCCACGGTATCGGGCCCCACGGCAATGGTGAGGGTGATGGTCGTACCCTTCGGCTGCTTGGTGCCGCCGGCCGGGTCTTGCTGCAGCACGGTGCCCTCATCGACGGACTCGTCTTCCTTAGGAGTGGTAGTTACTTGGAAGCCCGCTTGCTCCAAGGTGAATGTCGCCTCGTCCAAGGTATTGCCCACCACGCTGGGCACCTCGATGGGCTCGTCGGCAGGGGCAGCCGGCTTGAAGCCGCCGGACACGGCGAAGGCGATGCCGGCCACCAGCGCGATGGCCAAAATGGCGCAGAGGGCGATGATAACGGGCTTCTTGCTCTTCTTCGTGTTGGCGTCGTGGAAGTTCGTCGCTTGGAAATTGCCCGTGGAACTCGGCGACATGGCCGCTGTGCCGCCGGCAACCGTCGGCATAACCTGGGTGCTCGTGATGCCCGGCACGGGAGCGGGCACGGCGCCCATCATGCGGGTCTGGGCCTCGGTGAACGACGAGCTCATGGCGCCGGCTGGCAGGGTGACGGGGCGTCCGGCCAGGTAGTCGTTCAGTGCGATGCGCATGTCGTTGGCCGTGGCGAAGCGGCGCGCCGGATCCTTCGAGAGGGCCACCATGATGATGTCCTCGAGGTCGGGGTCGATGTTCGGGTTGATGGAAGAGGGCGCGGCCGGCTCGTCCTTCACCTGCTGCATGGCCACCGATACGGCGTCCGGGCCATCGAAGGGGAGCTTGCCCGTGGTGGCCTCGTACAGCACGATGCCCAGCGAGTAGATGTCGCTGGCGGCCGTGAGATCTTTGCCCTGGGCCTGTTCCGGCGAGATGTAGTGGGCGGTGCCCAGCACAGCGGACGTTTTGTCGTTCACGGAATTCTTCGCCCGGGCGATGCCGAAGTCCATCACCTTCACGTTGCCATCGGGCTGCACCATGATGTTCTGCGGTTTGATGTCGCGGTGGATGATGTCCTGGTTGTGGGCGACGGTGAGGGCCTGGCACACCTGGGCGCCGATTTCGGCGGCCTTGCGCTGGTTGATGGCGCCGCGCTGCTGAATGGCGGTCTTCAGGTCGGACCCGCGCACGAACTCCATGACGATGTAATAGGTGTCGTCGTCTTGGCCCCAGTCGTACACGTTCACGATGTAGGGGCTCTGCAGGTTTGCAGCCGCCGCGGCTTCCTGGCGGAAGCGCTGGGTGAAAGAGGGGTCGGCGGCGAATTGGGGCAGCATCACCTTCACGGCGACGACGCGGCCCAGCGTGCTGTCTTGGGCGCGGTACACCTCGGCCATGCCGCCGATGCCGATGCGATCCTTTATCTCGTAGCGGCCGCCGAAGACCTTGCCCGTCATTGTTCCCTGTCCGGTCACCTTGATACTCCTTAAAGTTCCATGTACGAGTGCGTTTGCGGTTTAAGTATGCGAACTCTGGTGAGTCTTGCCATTGTACTACAGCGCCCCCGTCACTTCGAGAGCCGTTTCCAGAACGTCGTGGGCGGCGCTGGCGCCAGCCCCCGATTCGCCCTTCTCGATGACGACGGCCACCACGACCTTGGGGTCAGCAGCGGGGGCCATTCCCACGAACCAGCTGTCGTCGCTGCCGTCACCGCGCTCGTGGGTGCCGGTCTTGCCGGCCACGGCCACGTCATCCAAGGCCGCCTTGCCGCCGGTGCCTTCGGTGACGACGCCCTTCATGATGTCGATCTCGGCGGCGGCGGTGTCGGCATCCATGGCCTGCTTCAGCTTCACGGGAATGGGCGAGAAGCTGCGCTCGCCGTTGGCGTTGTAGATGCCGTCGACCAGGTAGGGCTGCATGATGGCTCCCTCGTTGGCGATGGCGGCGCCCACCAGCGCCATCTGCAGCACGGTGGCCTGGGGTCCGGCGGGGCTCTCGTGCTCGCCCACGGGCTCGCCGCAGGCGGCCCAGGCGGTTTCCCAGGTGGTCATTTCCTCGGGGTCGGGCATGAGGGACGTGGCCAGAGGCAAATCGAAGGGGATGTCCTCGTTGAACCCGAAGCTGCACGCCATCTGCACGAGCAAATCGCTGCCGAGCTGCACGCCCACCTGGCCGAACACGGTGTTCGACGAGTACCACATGGCCTGCTCCAGGGTGATCTTGCCGTAGGAGCGCTTCTTCACGTTGGTCACCGGCGCGTTGCCGATGTCCATCTCGCCGGGGGAGTCGTAGGTGGTGTCCGCCGTGGCAATGTGATCCTGCAGCGCGGCGGCCAGGGTCACCATCTTGAAGGTGGAGCCGGGCGCGTACAGTGCCTGGGTGGCGCGGTTGAACAGCTCGGAGGAATCGCTGCCGCCGTCCGCGGCGGCGGTGAGCAGCTCCTCGTAGTTGGCGGCGTCGAAGGTGGGGGAGGAGGCCAGAGCGTACACGGCGCCGGTCTCGGGGTTCAGGGCCACCACGGCGCCTACCTGGCCGGCCAGCGCGTCTTGCGCCGCCTGCTGGATGCGGGAATCGATGGAAAGCACGACGTCGTTGCCTTTGGTCTGGATGCCCGCGAGCGAGTTCACCACATCGGTAAAGCTGGCGAAGTTCTGCTCGCCGCGCAGGGTGTCGTTGTAGGCGGCTTCGATGCCGGCGGTGCCGAAGCGCTCAGAGGTGTAGCCCACGATGTGCGCCGCCAGCTCGCCGGCGGGGTATTCGCGCTTGTAGGAGCCGTCCTCTTGGCGCACCGATGTGGCGAGTACCGTGCCGTCGGCAGTGGAGATGGTGCCCCGCTCCATGCGGGCCTCTTTCGCGATGGTGTGGTTGTTCGACGGCATGCTCTGGTATTCCGGCGCCTTGATGACCATGAGGTAGGTGAGGTTGGCCACGAGCACTGCGAACAGCACCGAGAAGACGATCATGGTGCCGGTGAGTCGCTTGCCCAACGCCACGCGTCCCAGCACGGCGTCCGACCCGTGGGCGCCGATGGCCCCGGTCTGGCGCATTTCGGAATCGACGCCGGTGCCCTCGTCGCCGCAGCGCAGCAGGCAGCCGACGATGATGAAGCTGGCGATGAGTGAGGAGCCGCCCTGGCTGATGAAGGGCAGCGTGATGCCGGTCAGGGGAATGAGGCGCGTGACGCCGCCGACGATGATGAAGGCCTGCAGCACGATGATGGAGGTGAGGCCCACGGCAGTGAACGAGCTGACGTCGGATTTCGCCCGGGCCGCCGTGACGATGCCGCGGATGGCGAAGCACAGGTACAAAAGCAGCACGCCGGCCGCGCCGAGCAGGCCCGTCTCCTCGGCGATGACGGGGAAGATGAAGTCGCTCTCGGCGACGGGGATGCCGCCCTCGGCTACGGGCTGACCGCCCATGCCCCGCCCGATGCCGGTGCCGAACAGGTCGCCGTCGGCGATGGAATAGAGGCTCTGCACCAGCTGGAAGCCGCCGCCCTGAGCCTCGGCGAAGGGATCCTGCCAGATGGCGACGCGGGTCTGCACGTGGCCCATCATGCCGTAAAGGGCCACGGCCGCAATGGCCGCAAGCCCAATGGAGACCACCAGGTAGAGCTTCTTCCCCGTGGCCACGTACAGCATGATGACGAACACGGAGAACAGTACCAGGGCGAGGCCGAGGTCCTTCTCCAACACGACGACGATGAAGGCGAGCGCCCACATAACGATGAGAGGCAGCAGCGTGGCGAGGCTCGGCAGCCACAGCGGGCCCACCTTCCACGTGAACACCGAGAGCATCTCGCGGTTGGCGGCCAGGTAGGCGGCGATGAAGAACACGATGAGGATTTTGGCCAGCTCGCCGGGCTGGAAGCTGAAGCTGCCGAAGCGCAGCCACAGTTGGCCGCCGCCGGACTCATAGCCGATGACCGGCAGCATGGGCGAGAGCAAAAGCAAGATGCCCACGATCATGAGCGTGTACTTGTAGTTGGCGAGCTTATCGAGGTTGCGCACCACGGCCAGGGTGGCGATCATGGCCGCCACGCCGATGAACAGCCAGAGCAGCTGGTTCACGGCCAAGTCGGGCACGATGCGGGTAACGAAGGCGATGCCGATGCCCGACAGAGCGAACGAGATAGGCAGGATGGCCGGGTCGGCCGCAGGCGCGAGCAGGCGCACGGCAATGTGAGCCACGAGGAATGCGGCGAAGATGCCGAGCGGCACGCCCAGGGTGTTGAAGGACAGCTCCTGGCCGCCGGTGACCACCATCATGGCGAAGAGCACGATGACGATGGGCGAGGCGATGAGCAGGAGCATCAGCTCTATGTTGCGCCGGGTCATCGGTTGGTTCCTCCCGAGGCGCCTTCCTGTGCGCCGTTCGTGCCGGTGCCGGGGTTGATCGTGCCCGTGCCGTTCGTGCCGGAGCCAGCGCCCGATGAAGGCGACGCACTTTGCGAGCCGCCCGTCGTGCCTTGTGCGTCCGTGCCGCCCTGCGCGCCGCTGGCCGTGCTGCCGCCAGCACCTTTCGCGCCCTTTGCGGGCTCTTCCGGCTTGTTGGCCTCGGCCGCTGCCCGGGCCGCCTCCTCTTCAGCGGCACGGCGGTCGGCGATCTCCTTCTCATACTCGGCGACGAGGCTGTTGGCGGCTTCCAAAGAATCCACCTTGATGCCCTCCTCGCGCAGGCGATTGGCGGTGCCCGGCTGCAAGTCATCCAGGGCCACATCGGTCACGCGATCGAGATGGTTGAATGACAACCCGAAGATGTCGCCGGGAACGCCCTGGTACACGGCGACTTTCCCATCCTGGGCCACCAAATAGGCGGCGTTGGACGCCAGGTAGTTGAACCCGTAGGCGCATCCGGCGATGATGGCCACCAGCAAAAGCGCCAGCATGATGGCCGTCGCGCGGCTCTTGCGCGTCAGCTTGCGGCGGTGCTGCTCGGCCAGACCCGTGACGTCCACGACGATGACGGTGACGTTGTCGTAGCCGCCTCGGCCCACCGCCTCGTTCACCAGCTGAGCGGCGCAGCGCTGAGGCTCGCTGTGGTTGGCGAGGATCTTGGCGATTTGGTCATCTTCCAGCATGGTGGAAAGGCCATCGGAGCACAGAAGCAGGCGGTCGCCGGCTTCCACGGTGATTTCGAACAAGTCGGGCTGGGTGCGCGGGTCGCTGCCCAAAGCGCGGGTGATGACCGAGCGCTGGGGATGCACCCGGGCCTCGGCCTCGGTAATTTGCCCGGCCTCGATAAGGTCGGCCACAAGCGAGTGGTCGCGGGTGAGCTGCTGCATCTGCCCCTTGTGCAGGAGATAGGCCCGCGAGTCGCCCACCTGGGCGATGACGAGCTTATCCTTCTCCAGTATGGCGGCGGTGCAGGTACAGCCCATGCCGGCACGTCCGACGCCTTCGCGGGCCGCGCGGATGATGGCGAGGTTCGCCTCTTCCACGGCCTGGCCGAGCGCCGAGGCATCGGGGTGTGCCGGTGCGCGGTCGCAGATGACGTCCACGGCGATTTCGGACGCCACTTCCCCGGCGGCGTGGCCGCCCATGCCGTCGCACACCACGTACAGCGGCGGGGCGACGGCCAGCGAGTCCTCGTTGTGCTCGCGCACGCAGCCGACATCGGTGCGACTGCCGAAAGTTGCGCCGCTCTTCTTGCGCTTTGCCCGGGCCATTATTGGTTCCTCACGCGGATGTCGACGTCGCCGATGGTAACGAGATCCTTGTTGCGCAGGGCTACCGGGTCATGGACGGGGCGTCCGTTCACGGCGGTGCCGTTCTTCGAACCCAAATCTTCCACGAAGAGGTTCTGGCCCATCAGCTGGAAGCGGGCATGACGGCCGGACACGTAGCCGGCGCCGATGACGATGTCGGCCCCGGGCGAGCGGCCCACGATGACGGGCCCGTGCACGGCGATGGAGACGCCGCGCAGCTCTTTGGGGCCGCGTTCCACCGACACCGTCCAGCCGCGTTCCTTCTTGCGGGAACCTTTGACCATGCCGATGCCGGTGCGCATGATGGCGAACAGAAACAAATAGAGCAGCGCCACGAACAACAGGCGCGCGATGAGCAGAACGAGATCGATCACCGATAGCCTCCTTTGGCTCGCTAAGGTGCGGGCGGGCTAGATGAGCTGGAACTCGAGGTTGGTGGTGCCCACGATGATGCGGTCGGCGTCGTGCAACGCGGTGGATTTGATCTGGCGTCCGTTCACGAAGGTGCCGTTGGTGGAGCCGAGGTCGGTGAGAATCCAGGCGCCGGACTCGTCCTGGCGGATTTCCGCGTGTACGCGCGAGACGTTGATGTCGGGGATGACGATGTCGTTCTTCGACTCGCGCCCGATGGTCTCGGCCTGGCCGGGCAGCGTGAAGGCGCGGTCGTTGGTGATGTCATAGATATAGGCTTGGCGAGGCTCGTCGTCCTCGTAGTAGTCGTCTTCCACGTACTCGTCGACGGGCGCGGCCTGGTAGTCGTAGCCGCCGGCGGGTGCGGGGGCTGGCGCCGGAGCGGGAGCGGGCTGCTGGTAGCCGTAGCCCGCTTGCGGGGCGGCCGCGCGGGCCGGACCGCCGCCGGGACGGATGCCGTAGCGGGCGTACTCTTCCTGACGCAGCTGCTCAACCAGCGGGGAGGCCACCATCTCGGCGATGACGTCGAACTTGCCGTGGCGCAAATCATCGTCGACGATGAAGCGCACAAGGGGTTGGCCGTCCATGACGAGGCCCTGCTCGGCGGCTTTGGCGGAAAGGTAGGTTTCGGTCTCGCCAGCCAGGGTGGGGTAGTAGCCCAGAAGGCGGCGGTCATCGTCGGCGTTGACGAGCACGGTATAAAGCGTGGGAGCGTACTGCTTGCCTGCGCCGACCATCTTCTCGCGGCGCATCTGCTTCTCGGCCTTCTTGGCAATCTGCACGGGAGACAACGGGGCCGCGCCCATGCGATCGGCAGCGCCTTCCACGGTGTCTTCCATCTTGCCCTCGAATTTTGAGAGGAGTCCCATGTGCTTCTCCTTGTTCTTGCGTGTTTAAGCTGCGTTCTTCTTGCGTGGTTGCGCTGCGCTTTCGGTGCAGCGTTCAGTAGCACAGCAGCTTATTTTGCCATAAAACCTATGCACGCACCTCATCGACCAACCATTTTACTTAATTGCCACAGTGACAATTTTGTTCGATTGGCCGGGAAACAGCTTGATGCCAGGTGAATTGATGAGGAGATCGCTTCTCATTTCGCACGATACCATGGGCTTTCCAGAAAGGAGGAGCGCCCATGGCCACGTTCGAGGAGTTCATGAAGGTCGCCGAGATTTCCATCAAGGACAAGACCTCTCACAAGCGCATGAACGAGATTGTGCGCATCATGCGGCAGTACAAGGTGCTTCACGGGCTTACCCCCGAGCAGGCCGTGGAAGTACTGCAGGCGCTCGGCCCCACGTACGTGAAAATCGGCCAGCTGGCCTCGAACCGTTCCGATCTTCTGCCCAAGGCCTACTGCGACGCCTTCGAAAAACTGCGCGATGACGCGAATCCGATGCCGTTCGATGTGGTGATCGAGCAGATCGACCGCGCATACGGGAAGTCGTGGCACGAGGTGTTCGCCTCCATCGATCCGGTGCCTTTGGGTGCGGCCTCCATTGCTCAGGTGCACAAGGCGACGCTGCTCGACGGCACAACGGTGGCGGTAAAGGTGCGCCGGCCGGGTGTGGCCGAATCCATGGCCGAGGACATCATGCTCATGAAGCACTTGCTGGCCTTGGGCGAGTTCGCTTCCAATTCCCATCGCGACATCCTGCTGTCGCTCGAGGGCTTCATCGAGGAAATCGAGCGCACGACGGCCAGTGAGGTGGATTTCACCTCCGAGCTGCACAACCTCATGCGCTTCCACGACGAGCTGGCCGACGAAGAGGGGGTCACGTCCCCGGTGGCCTACCCGCAGTACTCGTGCGAGTCGGTGCTCGTCATGGAGTTCGTCCAGGGCACGGAAATTTCCCACACGCAAGCGTTGCGCGAGCAGGGGATCGACGTGAGCGCGCTGGCGCGACGCGTGTGCCAAAGCTACGTGACCCAGGTGCTCGACGACGGGTTCTTCCACGCCGACCCGCATCCCGGCAACATTCTTGTGCGCGATGGGGAAGTGGTGTGGATCGATTTGGGCATGGTGGGCACGCTGACGGTGTCGGAGCGCATGCTCGTGGGCAAGGTGTTCACGGCCGTGGCCACCGACAACGCCTACTTGCTGAAGGAGGCGGTGATGGGCCTCGTGCACGTGCTGGGGCCGGTGGACCACGGGGCGCTGCTGGAGGCGCTCTCGCGGCTGCTCGCCGAGTACAGCACGGCCGAGATGAAGGAGATCAACGTGGGCACCGTGCTCACCGAGGTCATCGAGGTGCTGCGCGGCCAGAACATGATGATGACCTCGTCGGTAACGATGCTCGCGCGCGGGTTCGTGACCATCGAGGGGGTCATTGCCCAGGTCGCGCCCGACATCAGCGTCATCGAGATCGTGTCGAAGCACGTCATCGCCCAGCAGGCCGACCCGAAGTTTTTGGCGACGCAGCTGATCGATCTCGCCACGACGAGCGCCGCTTCGGCCGAGGCCTTGGCGAAGCTGCCGACCCAGCTGTCGAACACGTTGGAGATGCTCGACCGCGGGCAGATCAAGGTGAACGGCGACATCGAGGTGTCCTCGCGCATCCTTGCCACCGCCTACGCCTCGGTGGGTCGCATATCGTTGGCGCTGCTGTCGGCGGGGCTGTTCCTGGGGTCGTCTATCCTGTGCACCACGGCTATGCAGCCGCAACTGCTCGGCGTGCCCCTGCTCGGCGTGCTGGGCTATGTCGGCGCCTTCGTGCTGGGTGCCTACACGGTGTTCCACATCCTGGTCTCCCGCCATCGCCTTCTCAACAACGAGGAGCCGCGGTAGGGGTGTGTAACGTCGTGTCTACAGGTGGGCGGCGGCGGGGAAACGGAAAAGGACCGTGGTAAAATGGCAGTTGCTCATTAGGATGAGCCACAAGGTAAGCATTTTCCGGCGATGCTAGAGCATGCGAGCTGCTTTCGGTGGCCGAGCTGTGGTTCGTAGGCGTCGTCGCTTGAGGTGCCGCGAGGGTAAGGAGGCCCCCATGTACAAGAAGATTCTCGTTCCCTACGATAAGTCCGACCCGGCGAAAAACGCCCTGGGGGCTGCGCTCGATCTGGCGGCCGGTGTGCCCGGCGCCCAGATCACCGTGCTGTCGGTGGTCGACTGGCACGACTTCAACGCCGAGACGTTCAAGATTGCCTCGCGCATGTCCGGCGTCATGGGCGACACCATGGATATGGATGTGATCTCCGAAGTGGAGAACGAGGCCATCAAGGCCGACATGGACGCCATTGCCGAGAACATCGCGCCTTTGGTGGGCGACGCCGAGGGCATCGGTATCGCGGTGGTGAACGGCTCGCCGCATGATTCCATCACGGCCTATGCCGACGAGGGCGGCTACGACTGCATCGTCATGGGCCACCGTGGTCTGGGTGCCGTGCGTGGGATGCTCGGCAGCGTGTGCTACTCCGTGCTGCACAAGACCAACGTGCCCGTGCTCATTGTGAAATAGGTTCGAGGCCATGGGACGATCGGGCGGAGGCGGCGGCTTCTCGGGAGGCGGCGGCTTCGGCGGAGGCTTTGGAAGTAGCGGCGGCGGATTCGGCGGCGGGTTTTCCGGCGGCTCGGGATCGGGCGGTCGCTCGGCTGGCCACGGCGGCTCTGGTTTCGGCGGCGGGTACCATGGCGGTGGCTACTACGGCGGAGGCTTCGGGGGCGGCAGCTTCTGGGGCGGTTTCCTCGGTGGCCTGATGGGCTCGAGCCGAGGAGGCGGTGGTGGCTCGATGCCGCCGCAGATGCCCCAGCAGCCGAGCGGCCCGCAGCAGCCCGGGTCGGGCGGCGGCCCGGGTGGCCCCGGCGGCCCGAATGCGCCGCAGCCTGGTTCGCCCCAGGGCAAGTCCTCCAACAGCGGATGCGGCACGGTGTTCGTCATCGTGGCCGCTGTGCTGCTGGTGCTGCTCCTCGTGGTGGCCCTGGGTGGCGGCAGCTGCTCGAGCGCGAACGTGCCCGCGTCTACCGTGGAGCGCACGGCCCTTCCTGCTGGTTCCGTAAACGAGACCGGATACTTCACCGACGAGGACGGCGACTGGATTCACGATCCGGCGAAGCTCGAGCGCGGCCTGCGCCATTTCTACGAGGAAACGGGCGTGCAGCCCTACGTGTACATCTTGCCGAACGGATCGGTGCGCTCCTACCAGGAGCTGCAGTCCATTGCCCAGGAAAAGTACGACGAGCTGTTCACCGACCAGGCGCACTTCGTCCTTGTGTTTTGCGACGATGGCAACGGGCGCTTCAACGCCGCCTACTGGGCCGGTGCGATGACGGGATCGGTGCTCGACGATGAGGCCATCAACATCTTCAAAGCATACCTCAGCCAGAACTACGACGATATGAGCCTGTCGGAAGAGGAGATCTTCTCCGACGCCTTTGCCGACACGGCCGACCGTATCATGACGGTGACGCCTTCGCCGCTGCCGATCATCGCGGTATGCGCGGCAGTGATAATAGTGGCCGTCGTCGTGTTCCTCATCGTGCGCAACCGCCGTCTGGCGAAGCAGCGCGAGGCAGAGCGCATGCAGGAGATTCTGAACACGCCGCTGGAGTCGCTGGCCGACGCTGAGCTGGCGGATTTGGAAAAGAAGTACGCGCAGGCAGGCGCTTCGGATGCGCCGCCGGTGCAGCCGACGAAGCCGCGACCCTAGGTGGTGCTGCGGTATTCAACCCGGCCTTCGGGCCAGATAGGAGACTGACATGGGAATCCTCGATCGCTTCACTTCCATCGTGAAGGCGAACATCAACGAGCTTCTGGACAAGGCGGAAGATCCCGAGAAAATGGTCGACCAGTACCTGCGCGAGATGACCGAGTCGCTCGCCGAGGTGCGCGAGGCCACCGCTGGCGTCATGGCTGAGGAGAAGCGCTGCAAGAAGCTCCTCGACGAGAATCGCGAGGAAACGGAGAAGTACGAGGAGCTGGCCCGCAAGGCGCTCGCCGCCGGCAACGAGGCCGACGCTCGCGTGTTCCTCGCGAAGAAGCAGGAGCTGGCGGGGCGCGCCGAGGGCCTCACGGTGGCCTACGAGGGCGCGAAGGCCAACGCCGACAAAATGCGCCAGATGCACGACAAGCTGGTGGCCGACATCGAGGAGTTGAACGCACGGAAGGCGACCATCAAGGCGAAGGCCGCCGTGGCGAAAACGCAGTCCAAGGTGAACGAGATGACCTCAGCCGGCGATCGTGCCGAGGGTGCTCGCAGCGCTTTCGACCGCATGGAGGCCAAGGCTGATGAGATGCTCGACCGTGCCAACGCCGTGGCCGAGCTGTCCGAGAAGCCGGCCGATCCCACCGAGGAGCTCGCGAAGAAGTACGCCGCCGCCGGTGCCGAAGCCGCCGTCGACGACGACCTCGCCCGCCTGAAGAAGGAGATGGGTCTGGAGTAGCCCTGGCGATTCCCAACGAAGCCGAAGGCCCCCGACCGCGTGCGAGCGCTCGGGGGCCTTGTTGTATCGCGGACCGGGGAGGGGAGGCCCGCGCGGGGATAACGGGAAGTGGCGGCCCGGGCGGTGCGCACCGCGCTGCCGGCTGGGCCGCGCCGGCCGGGCGCTAGGCCACGGCTTCGGCGGCGTACATGCCGGCCATGCGGCCGCCGCTGTAGGCGCACATGAGGGAGAAGCCCTCGTAGTCGCAGTAGGGGGCGCTCATGAGGGTGCCGTTGTCGGCGCCGGCCACGTACAGGCCCGGGATGGCGATGCCGGCGTCGTCGATGGCCTGCAGGCGGTCGTTGGTGCGGATGCCGCCGATGGTCACCCAGGCGCTCGGCTCGTACTGCATGGCGTAGAAGGGGCCTTCCGCAACGGGCTGCAGGAAGCAGGCCGGCTTGTAGAATTGCTCGTCCTTGCCCGCGGCGCAGTAGCCGTTGTACTCCTCCAGGGTCGTCACCAGCTCGGGGGCGCCGATGGCCTCGGCCAGGGCCTCCACGGTGTCGGCCTTGAAGATCCAGCCCGCGTCCACGCCGGCGTCGATGTTGGCCTGCACGTCCTCGAGCGGCTTGTCCTTCAGGGTCATCATGCCGGTGCGCCAGTTCACTTCGTCGGCACCGCAGAGCGTCCACGGGTCGGTGCCGCCGGCCAGCCCATTCACGTAGGCCTGGTCCACGACGGCGTAGTACTGGCCGCCCACGAGCGAGATCGCCCCGCCGAGGGCCAGGGGCAGATTCGCGAACTTGCCCTCGTTGCTGAAGCGGCGGCCCTGGTTGTTCACGAGCAGCGTGCCGTAGATACCGATGGAGAAGGCGGCGTTGCCCTTGCCCCACAGGCCGTCGGCGTTCTGGTTGGAGCCGGAGAACTCGTTGCCGGCGATGCCCCACTGGGTGGACACCTGGCCGCCGACCGCCTGCACCATCTCGATGCCCTCGCCCACGGACAGGATGGAGCCGAGGGGGTTCACGAAGGTGCCGAAGCGCTCGGTCATCATATCGACGTTGCCGAGGAAGCCGCCCGTGGCCACAATGACGGCCTTGGCCCTCACGTCCAGCACGCCGTCGCCCTCGCACTGGATGCCCACGCAGGTGCCGTCCTCCATGATGAGGCGCTTGCCGGCGGTGTTGAACACGAACTCGCCGCCGTTGGCCTCGATGAACTGCTGGAGCGGGCCCATGCGGTCGACGCCCTTGGCCTGGGTCTTGGAGTCTTTCGGGTCGGACTGGAAGTTGCAGCGCACGGAATCGTGGCCCGCGCCGTAGTTGTCGGGGCGCAGGCCCGTGGCCACGCCGAACTCGTCGGTGAACTGGTCGACGGTGCTGCCGGACAGCTCCACCGCCCGCTTCACGGCCGCGGCGTTCGTGGACCAGTGGGAGTACTCCATGATGTGGTTGAAGGCCTCTTCCACGGTGAAGGTGATGCCGGCGTTCTGCTGGAGCTTCGAGCCCACCATGAACGGGCCGCCGGCGATGGAGCCGTTGGAGACGCCCACGTCGACGCCCTTCTCGATGACGATGACGGACTTGCCGGCCCGCACGGCCTCCACGGCCGCCCACATGCCGGCGCCGCCGGCGCCCACGATGGCGATGTCGCACTCCTTGGTCTCGTCGGCGGTCTGCATGGCCGAAGCGGCCGCGGTGTCGCCCTCGCCGGTGTCGGCGAGCTTGGCCGCAGACGGGGCCTGCGGGGCGCACCCGGCCAGGGCCGCGCCGGCGCCGAGGGCGGCCAAGCCGCCCAGGGTCAGGAAGCTGCGACGGGAAACGGTGGTATGACTCATGGTTCTCTCCCTCCAAGAGTTGGAATCGGTGCCGCTGTCCGGCGGCGCGGGCCCGGTGCAGTGTCGGACCCGGGGCCGCTCTCCTCGGCGGCTGGGGCCATCATGGGGCGGCTGCCGGCGTTTGTCGCGGGTGAAGTCGCCGCGATCGCAGGTGATTGCGGGCTCACCCCTCCTCTCACCCCGACGTTTTCCCTGGTACAATGGGCGCACACAAGCAGGGAAGAGCGGAGGGCCAAGGGCATGGGAACAAGGGAAGCGATGCGCGCTGCGGCGCAGACCGTGGCCGAGACGACCGTTGAAGGGGCTGCGGGCATGGGCCTCGGGGAGGCTGCGGCCTCGCAAGATGGTCTTTCGGGCGGGATCGGCACTGCGGGATCGGCGCGGTTCTTCCCCTGGCGGTTCCTCGGCATGGGGCTTCTGATCGCCTGGCTGTGCTGCACCCACATCACGGCGGTGTTCCCCGGATCCGGGTTCGACCTGGAGCCGCGCCACACCTTCGACTACGCCATGCGCATCGGCGACGTGGGTATGCTGTTGCTGCTGGGTGTGGCCGCCCCGCGCTTGGGGCGGCTGAGCCGGCACCGAGTGCTGGCTGCCGTGCTCGTGGGATTGACGGGTCTCGGCACGCTGGCCGGCGGCCTCGCGCTCATTCCGGAAGCAGCGCCGACGGCGCCCCTTGCCGTGGTCGGTGCGGTTACGGCTTTGGGCGGCGCGGTGCTGTTCTGCCTGTGGGCCGAGATTTACTCCCAAATGGGCATGACGCGCACCATCATGTACGGGGCCTTCTCCTGCCTGGTGGCCGGCGGCGCGGCGTTCCTCGTGTGCACCATGAGGCCGCCCTACGCCATCCTGGCCACCGCGGTGCTGCCGGGGCTTTCCCTCGGGTGCGCGTGGCTGAGCCTGCGGGCGCTTCCGGGCGAGCCGGTGCGCCGGCCGAGCACCCGCTACGCTGTGCCGTGGAAGCTCGTGGCCATTATGGCTGTGGCCGGGCTGCTGTCGGGGTCGTCGGGCCTGGTGCTCGGCGGCGTGGAAGGCGTGGGCGCGATGTTCCGCGTGCTGGCCACCGTGCTGGCGGCCGTGGTGATCCTCGCGGTGCTGTTCGTGCGCCGCGACCGCATGGACGTGCGGTTCCTCGCGAAGGTGGCGCTGCCCTTGGCCGTGATCGCTCTGGCGCTTCTGCCCTTCGCCCACAGCGCCATCGCCTATCTGGTGGCGTTCCTGCTGAAGTTCGCCTACGTGTGGTTCACGTTCTTCGTGCTGCTGGTGCTCGCGGGCATCTGCTACCGCTACGAGGTGCCGAGTCTGCGCGTCTTCGCCATCGCCCGCGCCTCCAGCGAGGCGGCCATCCTCTTCGGCATCGTGCTGCGCCGCGGCTTCCAGGGCAACGGGTACATGGACAGCGAGGCCTTTGCCGTGGCCTTCGCCGTGGCGGGCATCGCGCTCGTGGGGGCCTGCGTGCTCGTGTGGGCGAGCGAGAAGTCCGTCAACGGCGACTGGGGCGCGGCCGGGGTGGCGCCCGAGACGAACCTGCACGTGGCCGGCCCGCGCGAGCGGTTCATGGCCCGCTGCGACCGCGTGGCCGCCGACGCCGGGCTCACGGCCCGGGAAGCCGAGATCATGGCCCTTGTCGCCCAGGGCCTCACCCGCCGCGAGATCGAACGCGAGCTGTTCCTCTCCGAGAACACCGTGAAGACCCACGTCCGCCACCTCCACGCGAAGCTGGGCACGTCATCGAAGGCCGAGGTCATCGCCCTGGTAGGAGAGCCGGGGGAGTAGGGGAAGCGCGTTCAGGGCAGCAAAGCGAGCCTTCGGTCGCATGGGAGCAACCGAGGGTTCTGTTGTGAGGAGAACAGGGGATCGCACCAGGGAGCTGTGCGCTCTGGCCGAAAATCTCCCAGTCAAGCTCCTCTACTCCCCGGCGAGGTAGTTCCAGAAGGCTTGGGCGGCGGGGGACAGGGGCTCGCCTTTGCGCTTGACGGCGTAGGTGCCGAAGGAGACGTCCGGCCGCAGGTCGACGGGCACGAGGGGGTAGTCGGGAATGGGGTCCACGTTTTCATTCGGCGGCAGGCCGAACATGAGGGCCTCGTTCTGCAGGGCGCAGCTCGTGAGCAGGTCGACGTTGGAGGTGGTCATGAGTACGTTCGGCTCGATGCCCAGATCAGCGCAGGTGTCCATGAAGAAGCGGTGCAGGTGGTCGCGCTTCCCGAAGGTGACGAAGGGCTGGCCGTCCAGGTCGTGGGCGCCGAGCCGCTCGCGCCGTGAAAGCGGGTTGGCCACGGGCACGTGCACGTAGGTGCCCGTTTCCACGAGTTGCAGAGCGTCGAAGTCGGTCAGGTACTGCGGTGCCGAACCGACGATACCGATGTCCGACTCGCCCGTCTTCACCATGGCCAGGGCTATATCGGTGGGCGAGCTTTCCACGGAGAGTAGCAGGTTCGGATGCTCGTCGGCGAAGCGGTCGATGATGGTGCGCGGTAAGGTGAGGGCCGCTCCCGGCACGAGGGACACCGACAGCAGGGGCATGCGCTCGCCGCGGGCCGCTTCTCCCAGGTAGCGCCGCTCCAGGGCGCGGTAGACGTCCACGACCGGCTGGGCGTCGGCCATGAGCGTCCGCCCGGTTTCAGTGGGCTCCAGCGTGCCGTCGCGCTGGGCGATGAGCGTTTCCCCGAGTTCCTGCTCCAGGTTGTGCACGGCCTTGCTGAGCGCCTGGCGCGTGATGAACAACTCGTCGGCGGCTTTGGTATAGCTGCGCAGGCGTGCGACGGCGATAAAGTACTCCAGTTGGCGAATGTCCACGGCTCCCCTCCCTGTCGGTCGTGGCATGCGGGCCTTTGCGCCCGCCCGTTATTCTTACCGCAACTGCCCTTCGCAGCGCAAGCAAAAAACAGTTGCGGGCGGGCAAAGGGAAGGTGCTTGGCCGCCCCGGGGCGGCGCCCCTATCATCGGTGGCGTCCGCAAGACACTTCCAAGGAGGGAGAGTTTCATGACCAAGAACCAATTCTCACGCCGCGACTTCTTCAAGCTCGGTGCCGTGGGCGCCGCCGGTGCCGCTGCTGCAGGCCTGGCGGGATGCGCCCCGGCCGCCGACAAGGCCGCGGCCGGATCCGATGCCGCCGGTGCCGCCGATGCGAGCGCCGAAGGTGCCGTCAGCACCAACGACGTCGTCATCAAGCTGGGCGACACGCTGCCGAAGTGGTCCTTCATGGTGCCTCCGGCGCCCATCCCGGAGGATGAGATCACCGAGACCATCGAGAACGATATCATCGTCGTGGGTGCCGGCATGTCCGGCCTCACCACGGCGGTGGCGGCGGCCGAGCAGGGCGGTAAGGTGACGCTGTTCTCCGCTTCCAGCGCCCCCATCAGCCGCGGCGGTTCCAACTTCGCCCGCAACTCCAAGGTGATGGAGGAGCTGAAAGTGGAGCCCTTCGCGCCCAGCCCCTTCTACTACCATGAGATGCGCGCCGCCTCCTTCGCTGTTGACCAGGCCAAGTGGATGAAGGGCTACAACAACTCCGAAGAGGCCATGAACTGGATGATCGACATCGCCAACGAGGCCGGCCTCCAGGTCATCTTGGAGCGCGACAACAACTTCGACCTCGGCCCCCACTACGCCCATGCGTTCTCCACCCTCGGCGACTCCTCCATGGTGTCCACGGGCCAGCAGGGCGCCGTGGAGGCCCTCGAGAAGAAGGCCCTCGAGTACGGCGTGCAGATCATCTACGATATGAAGGCCGAGCAGCTTATCCGCGAGGGCGACAACGCCGGCCGCGTGACCGGCGTGGTGGCCTCGCACACCGACGGCACCGAGGGCTACACCCTGTTCAACGGCACCTACATCGTGCTGGCTACGGGCGACTATTCCACCGATAAGGAGATGCTCGCCTGCTACTGCCCTGAGGCCCTGCAGTACGTGGGCTTCGAGCAGACCGAGACCGACTACAACACGAGCTTCCAGATGGGCGGCATCTACGGCGGCGACGGCCAGAAGATGGGCCTGTGGGCCGGCGCGGCCTGGCAGCACGCCGAGGCGGCCCCCATGTATCAGGGCGGCTGGGGCGGCGGCCACGAGCCCTGCGGCTTCCACTGGGGCCTCAACGTGAACGCCCGCACCGAGCGCTACCAGCGCGAGGACGTGTCGGCGCCCTACACGGCCCACTACCTGCTCTCGCAGCCGGACAACATCGCCTACGGCATCTGGACGAAGAACTACCCGCAGACCATCATCGACCGCGGCCAGGAATGGTTCCTGTTCGGTTCCGACTACACGCTGCCCCCGAAGACGGCTGAGGAAATGATCGCCATCTGGGACGCCGGTGTCGAGGAAGGTGCCTACTGGAAGGCCGACACGCTGGATGAACTGGCCGACCAGCTCGGCCTTGACGCGGCGAAGCTGAAGGACGTCGTGGCCCGCTACAACGAGCTGTGCAAGAAGGGCGTCGACGAGGACTTCTACAAGGATCCCACCTACCTTGTGGAGATCGAGGAGACCGGCCCCTACTACGCCGCCAAGAACACCTGCACGTTCATGACCATCATGGGCGGCCTGCGCACCAGTGTGAACATGGAGGTGTGCGACGAGAACGACGAGCCCATCCCCGGTCTGTTCAACGTCGGCTGCATGGTGGGCGACATGTACGCCAACGAGTACAACTTCGCCATTCCGGGCAACAGCTACGGCATCAACTGCCTCACCTTCGGCTATATGCTCGGCCACGACCTGGCCGCTGGTAAGTTCGAGTAGCCGGTTTCGCGGGTACCTTCCGCGGCTGTCTCCCGACATTTATTTCTGGACAGGCCCATTTCCCGCCTCCCCTGCGCGGACGCCACCCTCCCGGCGTCCGCGCTTTTTTCTACAGGCCCCACTCCAGCAGGCGGCTGAGGAAGCGTTGCAGCTCGGAAGTCTACGTACGGCTGGGACTTTGTTGCATCGAGAGTTAAAATGAAACCTGGAAAAAAGTTAAAATGAAACCTGGAAAAAAGTTAAAATGAAACCTGGAAAAAAGTTAAAATAACCAGGTGGAGGCCGGGGCCATGGAAACGCTGAAAATACCCAATTACATTCCCCGCATTGCTGATAAAACCATTGCGGAAAACATGGAGGCTTTCGGTGCCGTGGTCATCGAGGGGCCAAAGTGGTGCGGCAAGACTTCGACAGCGAAGAACCATGCGGTCTCGGAAATCAGCATGGCCGACCCGCTGGGCGACTTTCAAAACCGACGTCTGGCTGAGCTAGAGCCGGCCATTGCCCTTGAGGGTGTCCGGCCGCGTCTGATTGATGAATGGCAGGACGTTCCCAAGTTGTGGGATGCCGTGCGATTCGAGTGCGATAGGGCCACGGAGAAGGGGCAGTTTGTGCTCACGGGCTCCTCGACTCCCCGCAGGAAGCAGAATCCCCATGCCGATCGGCCTCGACATAGCGGGGCCGGGCGCATCGTTCGCGTTCCCATGAGCACCATGACCCAGTACGAGCTCGGCCAATCAAATGGCAAGGTGTCGCTGAGAGGTTTGTTTGAGGGAGAGCGCTACGCGTCGGTTTCGCAGCTGTCCCTTGAACGCATTGCGGAACTTGTGGTGGCGGGTGGCTGGCCCGACGCCATTGGTTCCCCCACGGCGAAAGCGGTGCGCATCGCCAAGGGCTACTTGCAGGCGGTCATCAACGAGGACATTCATGAGGTTGACGGGGTGGAGCGCGACCGGGAGAAAGTGCGGCGCTTGATTGTGTCCCTTGCCCGTAACGAGGCCACCCTGGCAACGGGAAAGACCATTCTGAAAGATACCCAAGGTCGCACCGAAGATGCTGCGGCTATCACGGCACCCACCATGAACGATTACCTCGATGCGTTGCGGCGCATCTACTTCGTGCAGGACATTCCGGCCTGGGCCCCCGAACTGCGCTCGTCGGCCAAGATTCGGTCGGCCGCAAAGCGACACCTGGCCGATCCGTCCCTGGCCGCCGCCGCGCTCGGTGCCACGGCGGCAAAGCTCATGGGCGACCTCAAGACGCTCGGATTTCTCTTTGAGTCGCTCGTTGCCCACGACCTCATCGTCTACGCGGAGGCCATGGGGGCTTCGGTATACCACTATCATGATGCGGCCGATCTGGAGGCGGACCTCGTCATCGAGCATCCCGACGGAACGTGGATCCCGGTGGAGGTGAAGCTCGGGGCGGCCCAGGTGGACGATGCCGCTAAGAACCTCGTGACGCTGAAGGAGAAGATGATGCGCGGCGGCTACCAGGCTCCCGTTGCCATGCTCGCTGTCATCGGCGTCGGGGGTGTCGCAACGTGCCGAGAGGACGGCGTGCAAGTAGCGCCCCTGGATACGTTGGGGGTATAGGGTCTGATTTCCCGGGCCTTTTCGCCTTACATGCTCCACTCCAAGAGGCGGCTGAGGAAACGCTTGAGTTCGGGGGTGCGGGGATTGTCGAAGAGGCGCTCGCTTGGGCCGTGCTCCAGCAGGCGGCCGCCGTAGAGGAAGGCCACGGTGTCGCAGGCGTGGCGGGCGAAACCCATCTCGTGGGTGACGATGATGAAGCGGGTGCCGGCTTCCTTCAGGTCGCGCACCACGTCGAGCACCTCGGTGGTGAATTCCGGGTCCAGGGCGCTCGTGGGCTCGTCGAGCAGCAGCAGGCGCGGCCGGGCCGCGAGCGCCCGGGCTATGGCGACGCGCTGCTTCTGGCCGCCGGACAGCTGAGCCGGCCGCTTGGCCGCGGAATCGGCCAGGCCGAGGCGTTCCAGCAGATCGTGGGCGCGGTCGGACGCTTCGGCATCTTCCACGCCGTGCACCACGCGCAGGGGCAGCGCCACGTTCTCCTGGGCGGTGAGGTGGTGAAACAGGCCGCCGTCCTGGAAGACGAAGCCGAGGGTCGCGCGGTAGTCGCGCAGCGCCGCCTCGCCGGTGGGCACGGGGACGCCGTCCACGGCCAGGGTGCCGCCCGTGGGCACTAGCAGGCCGCCGATAATGCGCAAAAGCGTGGACTTCCCGCCGCCCGACGGCCCGATAATGGCCAGGGCCGACACCTCTTCGTCGAAGGTGATGTCGTGCAGCACCTCGGTGCCGTCGAAGGCCATGGAGAGATGAGAGAGCTCAACGCGCATGGTGGCTCACCGCCCGGGACGACGGCCGCGCGGGAAGCGGGCGGCAATGGCGGCAGTGCTCACGCATAGGAGAGCCTCTTCTCGAAGTGGCGGCTCACGGCCATGATGGGCAGGGTGAGCACCAGGTACAGCGCCCCCAGCAACAGGAAGCCGCCGAAGAAGTTGTAGTTCGTGGCGGTGATCTCGCGCATGGTCTGGGTGAGCTCGATGACGGCGATGACCGACAGCAGCGACGAGTCCTTGATGATGGAGGCCACCTGGCCCGTGAGCGCCGGCAGCGTGCGGGCCACGAGTTGCGGCGCCACTACGTAGCGTAAGGTTTGGGCACGGGTGAAGCCGACGGCCCGGGCTGCCTCCATTTGCCCCGCGTCCAACGACAGCAGGCTGCCGCGCACGATTTCGGCGATGTAGGCGCCCGAGAATAGCGACAGGATGATGATGCCGGCGAGCACCCGGTTGTCGATGCCCCAGGCCGTGCCGATGATGTAGTAGAAGAAGTACACTTGCACGATGAGCGGCGTGCCGCGGATGATTTTCACGTAGAAGTCGCACAGATAGCGCAGCGGCAGGAAGCGCACGCCCTGGCCCGCGGCCACCAAAACCCCGAGCACCAGGCTCAGCACGAGGGACGCCACGGAAATGCCCACGGTCATGCAGAAGCCGTCCCAGATGCGCACGCGGTACTGGGCCACGAAATCGAAGTTCAGCGAGATGCCCGCCGCAGCCAGCGATGCCCAAACCACAGCGATCACCGCCACACACACAGCCAGATAGTTCAGGGCCGCCTTCGCCGGGCGCACGGGCGCACCTGCGGCGGCGGTGAAGGGACGAGTGATGGTGGTGAGGCGTTTCATGGGACTAGATTACTCGAAATCGAAGAACCACTTGAAGCCGTACTGGTCGAAGGCCTTCTTTTCGTCCGCGAGGTACTTCTCGGTGAGGCGATCGAACTCGCCGTCGGTTTTCGACTGCGCGATGAAGGCGTTCAGCTGGTCGAGCAGCTCCGTGTCGCCCTTCTTCACAGCGATGCCCCACTCCTCGGCGTCCTGGAAGGGGATGAAAACGGCCTCGGTGGTATCGGGGTTCGCCTGATGGTTGCGGTAGATGGTCAGCTGGTCGTACAGGAAGCCGTCGGCCTTGTCCTGCACCACTTCGGTCACGCACGCGCTCTCGTCGGCCAGGCGCACGATCTCCGCATTGGTTAGGTTCTTCGTGGCGTACACGTCGCCGGTGGAGCCGGTCTTCACGGCCACCTTCTTGCCGGGCTGGTTCAAGTCGTCGATGGACGCCACGCCGGAATCCGCGTTCGCCAGAATGGCCAGCTGGGCCATGGCGTAGGCATCGGAGAAGTCCACGGACTGCTTGCGCTCGTCGGTGATAGTCATGGAACTGATAACCAGATCGGCCTTATCCGATTGCAGCGAGGGAATAAGGCCGTCCCAGGCGGTGTTCTCAATCTGCACGTCGTAGCCGTAGGCGGCGCCGAAGTCGCGGATGAAGTCGACGGCGAGGCCCTCCGGGTTGCCGGCGTCGTCTTTCGTTTCGAAGGGCGGGTAGGCCAGCTCCATGGCCACGCGCAGAGTCTTGCCGTCGGTGCTGGCGGAGGTGTTGTCGGCATCGGCACTGCTGCTGTCGGTGCCGCCCGACGCGCAGCCGGTCAAACTGCAGGCCAGGGCGAAGGTGCAGGCGATGACGGCGGCAGCAAGGGCCGCCTTCGCGATGGGGAAGCTGCGGGATAGGGAAAGGTTCATCGGTGGTCTCCTCGGGTTTCGGCTGCAGGTTCGGAATCAGGTTCACGCTTCGATTCAGAATCGTCTGCGGCACTCATATTCTCTTGCATGGCTTTCATGGTACGGCAAGTAGCGGCAAGGTCGGCGGCGGGGATGCTATTTGTCAGCGTTGTGATAAGCGTATGGGACACGCGATCCATGGCCGACTCCAGGGCGCGGCCCGCATCGGTCAGACGCACCTCGCACACGCGGCGGTCGCGGGGGTTGGGGGCTTTCTCCACATAGCCGGCATTGGCCAGCTTGCGCACAAGGGCCGTCACCGTGGATGGATCTTTCCCGATGGCTTCAGCCAAAGCAGCCATGGACATCGCGTCGTGGGCGAACAGCTGCATGAGGATGTCGCCGTGGGAGGGCACGATGCCGGCGAGTCCTTCGCGGGCCATGAGCTCCACCAGGTAACGATTGGCTGCGCCGAGCGTGCGGCTCATAAGGCTGACGATGTCGCCGTGAGGGGGCATGTTCGGGACGTCTTGGACGCTCGAGGCGTGTGATGCGCTCGGAAGGGCGGCTACGGTTTCTCTGCGCTCTTCTGGTTCTCTTCCCATGGCTGCCTCCTAATCTTTCGAAACGCCCTTGCTGATGACAGCGCCAGCGGGGCAGACGTGGTAGCAGTTGCCGCACTCGTCGCAGCGCTCGCCCAGGATAGCGTAGGGGCTGCCGGGCACGATAGCCTTGTGAGTGCAGGCATCGGCGCAGGCACCGCACTCGATGCACGCATCAGTGATGGAAAGCCCTGGCGTCTCGAAAGTCGCACCGCCCCAGGCGAAGCGCTCGCGGAGGATCTTGTGGTCGCGGTGCACCATGTTGAAGTCGTAGTCGTACAGCTCGCCCCAGGCGGAATGCAGCACGAGCACGCGGGTCTCGGGGTACTTGTTGATGTCGTATATGGCGACGTTGAACTGCGGGTTTGCCGCTGCCTTCTCGGTCACCTCCTCGCGCGTGAGCAGGCGCACATCCCCGGAGACGCGCACCATGAAGCCTGGCTGGAAATGCGGCATGTTGTCGTCATCCCAGCTGCAGGGCGCGGCGGTTTTCTCGCCGCAAACGGACAGCTTGCCGCCTTCCACAAGCTGGCGGTAGAAGGGCTTCACGTCCATGGTGCGCAGGTAGAGGCCCTCCTCGTCGCAGGCAAAGAAGTGCGCGATGCGGGAATCGACGCCGCCGCGCCCATCGAGGGTGGCGAAGCTGCAGCAGCCGATTTGGTCGAAAAGGTCGTAGACTTCGGGGATGGTGAGCATGAGGCTCCTTTCTTGAGAAGTGCTAATTTGTGGCGTTGCGCAGCGTGTGGTAGCGGGCGGCCAGCGCTCGGGCGTAGGCGGCCATAAGATCGAAGCCGAATAGCTCGGTGCAGTCTTCCGACACGTTCGACACGCTGTTGGCATCGATGATGAAGTTGCCCTCGGCGGCCTCGATGACGTCGAAGCTGCCGAACTGGATGTCCAGGATGCGGGCCGCTTCCAGCACGGCATCGGTGACGGCGGCGGGGCAGTCGGGGTAGAGTTCGTAGGTGGAGCCCTCGTGGTAGGAGGAGAGCCCGCTCGCTGCCACCGACCGCTTCACCACGAGCGCGATGCGGCTGCCCACCACCTCGATGCGCGTGAGGAATCCGCCGGCGGCTTCGATATAGGGCTCCACGATAAAGACGAGGTTAGGGGCTGCACTCAGGAATGCGCGGGCGTCGGCAGGGCTGCGCAGCACAGCGGTGTGCGTGGTGCGACCGCCGCAGTTCGGCTTGATGATGCAAGGGTAGACCCATTGGTCCGGGGTCGGCCGGGGCCATCTGTGGGAGGCGATTTCGACTTCTGACGCACGGGGACTCCAAGCCTCGGAGGCTTCTTCCCGGCTGAGAGCAACAGAGCGCGAATCGTCGAGGTCGGCCGCCGCTCTGCCGAGCTCGGCGGGTGTCCCCCATGCGATGATAGCTGGAGCCGTGATGCCCGCGTTGCGCAGCGTTTCGGTGGCCAGGCGCTTGTCGATTTCGAAGTGATGGGCGCGACCAGGATTGATGAGCGGGATGCCCTCAGCCTCGGCCAGGGCGATGATATCTTCCATGGCCCGGTGAGAACGCTGGTGCCCGCGGAAGGCTGCGCTCGCGAACACCCGGCTCACGAGCATGGCGCAGCTGCGGGCCTGTTCCACGGCGTCGGCGTCTTCCATGTTGATCATGCGCACGTGACGCCAGGAATTGTCGGCTGCGTCGCTTTCTCTTGTCGCTGTCTGCGAGTTCGTTTCAGCTGGAACGGCTTCGGCGAGCGCGTTCTCCGCCAGCGCCGCCTCGAGCTCGCGCCCCAACTTCCAGTCGGACCATTCGTCCGACTCGTACAGAATGCCGATCACTCCACTCCTCGCTATCGCGTACGCTCCTTCGGGTCGTAGGGACTCCGAAGGAGCTTTCAATACGTGTTGCTATTCAAAATACTTTGACATCAAAGTATTGTCAACGAATAATCGAGTGAGCGGAAAAATTCCACGATTGTGCGAGACTAAGATTGGGTTACAATGAAGGTCGGCGCCCCGTCACGTCCGGGCGGCTTCCCAGAAAGGAGCTTCCCATGGACACACAAACTGTCATTGCCCTATGCGATCTCATGCTTGTGTTTATCGGAATCATCGGGCTTTTCCTGGTGAGGAAAGAGTGACGGACGGTGTTGGCAAAGAAGAAGCCGGGCCCCATGCTAAAGTAGACCCGGCTTAGTCGTTAACCAGTGCCGCCCGGCTGAGCGGGGCACCGATCGTTTGCATTATAGCATGGCTCGAGGTATTTGCGCGAAAATCGTTGCGGGAAGGGAGGCGTCCATGGGCAGCAAGAAGCGGTCGGCGTGGCAGAAGCAGAAGGCGGAGTTCGCCGCATCCCTCGGCGGCATGGATGACCTGTTCGCCAGCGAGAACGCGCGCAGCCAGCGCCACGACGAGGAACGCGCGGCCGCCCTGCGCCATAAGGCCTGCGAGCGCAAGAACCGCTATGCGAGTCGCTACGAGGCCGAGCTCACCGCTGCCGAATGCGCCGAGCACGGCGCCCCGCCCCTGCACGTCTACCGCTGCCCCTACTGCAACGGCTGGCACCTCACTTCGAAGGGGGAGTAGGGCTGCGGGCACCGCCGGGTCTTTCGCAGAGTTTCGCATCTTTCGCAGAGTTTCGCAACTTTCGCAAAGGGGAGAGGGGGGATGCTGCACCGTAATTCCCTTTTTCGGACAGCGTGGCGGGCTTAGCGTTTGGCGCGTCGGTTCATGATGAAGGCGATGGCACCCGCTGCCGCTGCTCCTAAAGCGATGCTCGCAATGATGGCGAGGGGCACGAGATCTCCTGTCTGGGCCAGCTTCTCGCCCTCTTTCAGGCCGGTCTCGTAGACGTTCTTCACGTAGTCGGCGTCGGATTTGCTCACCGGGTTCTCGATCATCTCTTCGGTGATCTCTGTCTTGTCTTGCGCGTCTCCCGATTCGATGAAATCTTTTACCACCTCGTCTTTCACGTCGTCGGGCAGCACGCCTTCGATTTCGTCTTTGTCGAAGGTGGTATCGTTCGGCAGGCTCGGCGTAGCGCTTCCGTCGGTGCTCGGCGTGTCGGCGGGCTTGTCGGCGCTGGAATCATCCGCTGGTTTGTCGGCTCCGGAGTCATCGGCGGCCTGGTCGGCGCTGTTGTCGCCGTTTCCGCTGTCGTCGGGCGGCGTCGTGTCGTCCGGCTGGGTCGCATCGCTTGGCGGCGTTGTGTCGGTGGGCACTTCAATATCGTCGGGCAGATTCGCGGAATCGGGCACGTAAAGCACGTTGATGACGTTGTCGTCGGGGTTGACGCCCACGCGTATCTCGGACGGGTAGGTGTCCACCACGTAGGTGCCGTCGATTTTGTACTCGTAGGCGTCGCCCTTGACGAGCTGGTCGAAGCGCTGGTTGGTGAAGGTCTCCGATCCCATCTTAACGAACTTCACGTCATCGGGCGCCAGTGCGTCCTTCCAGTTGTCGGCGGTCAGATCGGCGTTTTCCATGAGGTAATAGTTCACGGTGTACTCGTTGTTCCACAGCTTGAAGTAGAAGAGGTTGATGACGTTGTCGGAAGGGTTGTCGGTCAGCGTGAGATTTTGCGGCCAGCCGTCCCAGAAGAAATGCCCGGGGATGTCGACCACGTAATTCCACGCATTCAGCGTCTGCCCTACGTGCACGTCGGTGAGCTCGTAGCTGCCTAGCAGCACCCGGCCATTCTCGTCGGGCTCGGTGTCACCGTCGTCGTAGCTGACGTTCTCGTAGTACATGATTGTCGCGGTGGTGGGGATCTCGGCCGCTGTGGTGGGGGTCTCGGCTGCCGCGGTGGGGGCCTCAGCCGCTGTGGCGGGCGTCTCAGCGGCTGCGGTGGGCGTCTCGGTGGCATCCGCCTCTTCCGTGGCGCTCGTTGTTGCCTCGGTGCCCTCGTCGCCGTTCGTTGCGGCCAAGGTGCTGTAGGCGCAGGAGGTGAGAGACGCAGCCAGGCACAAGGCGAGAACGAAAGCCGCGAAGGAGCGAGTGGTTCGTTTTGCGGGAGTGGTCATGGTGGTCTCCTCGTCTCGATGGCAGCATTGTTTTCTGAGCAAAAGCATCGAGGTAAGTGTAGAGGGGCCAAGGAAGCCTTTTCTTTCCATCCGCAACCTGTCATTCGTCTTTCTTTGAGTTGTTGTCTATCGGAAAAATACCGAGAGCTGTTCAGGCTTGGCGCTTCTTATCTTCGCGATAACTGCGATTTCGGAAATAGATGGGAGTTTCGAGCGCGTCTGCGGAAATAGACGGGAGTTTCGAGCATGAAACGGGCTCTGGAGCGCTTAATTCGTTCCGAAAATGCTCGAAACTCCCATCTACTTACCCATTTCGTATGGCCAGCTGCTCGAAACTCCCATCTGTTTCCGAAAAAGGGTGCCGGCTTGGCAAAGGAGTTCGGCAAAGGCGTCATGTCATGGGAAATCGCGCGCGAAAGTTACTCAAGGTCATAGGAGGCGCGCTTTTGGGGGCGGTGACAATTCGCTTCGTCTTTGGCAAGGCCTCCAGTACATAAGGATATATGGGGGTAGGTTCGGCGCGTTCTTTAGGAAGTGGGGAAGGAATACACGTAGCTGCCACCGCGGTGTTATTGGCGAGGAAGGGGCCACGGATGGTGCTGGCAGAGAAGAAGCTGGGCCACCGTCCAAAGTAGTCCCGGCTTAGTCATGTAACCGATGCTGCCCGGTTCGGAGGCGCACCGATTTATAATAAGCGTGCAGCGGTTTCAGGATCGGGAATGAGGGGCGTGACGCCCTTCTCGTCCATCTTGCGGCTGAAGCGTTCTTGGCAGTCGGCCATAATTTCTTTCAGGAACCGACTGTCTCCCGTGGTTTGGGCGACTTCCAGCCAGCTTTTGTAGGGACGCTCCAGAGCCTCGTCCACCACGATGATGTCCACGTCGTTCTCGAGGCATTGCTTCATCATGAGGAAGCGGCCAATGCGGCCGTTGCCGTTTTGGAAGGGATGGATGTGCTCGAAGCGCACGTGGTAGTCGACGATGGCGTCGAAATCCTTGGCGGAGCGCTCCCATTGAGCGAATAGCTCAGGCATCGCACGCGGCAGATCCGAGGGAAGTGCCACTTGCATCGACGAGTTGCGTATGCGGTTCGGGATCACCTTGTAGTGCCCGGTGAACCCAGCCTTGGCGTCGGTGGTCTCGCGGAAGAGCATGTCGTTCAGTGTCCAGAGGAATTCATCGTCCACCGGTCGGCCCAAAGTATCCACCACGTAGTTGAACACATCAACGGAGTTCTTCGTCTCCAGCACATCGTCGATGTCGTGAGAGCCTTCCACGAGACCCTGCTCGACGAGTTTCACGAGCTCTTCTTCTGAGAACGTGGAGCCTTCCAATTTGTTCGAGTGAAAGAGAAACTCCGGCATGATGACTTCGTAGGCCGAGTTGGGAGCGGCTTTCATGAGCTGCATTTGATCGACGTTAATCTTCATCAGGACGTCCCTTCTGCAACTCGCCTGGGGGAACAAAAACGCCCTCCGGAGAGGGCGTTCGTTTCAAAATGGTGCGGGCGAGAGGACTTGAACCTCCATGGGGTTGCCCCCATACGGACCTGAACCGTACGCGTCTGCCAATTCCGCCACGCCCGCAGGTGCTATTTCAGCTTTGCCAAAAGAGCGAAGTTGATAATACCCGACTTGGTGCGCGGGCGCAAGAAGTTTTTTCGGGAATCGCCTATTCTCCGCGCAAGATGGTGTCGGCGGTTTCGGTGAGGGCGGCATCGGTTTCGTCTTGCTGGCGGCGCTCGGCCTTTTCCTCATGGGCAATTTCGTCGCCGATGACGTCATGGAACCCGTGGGTCTCGCGCTCTTCGCGCTCTTTGACCTTGCGAATCTCGTCGCCGATGTGGTTTTTGATGTGCTTCTCCTGCTGCTCTACGTGGTCGCGGTAAGTTTCCGTGCTCATGGGGGCCTCCTTTTCCAAAGTATGGTTGAGCGGGGGTTTGGGCCGTGCGGTTGTTGTTCATTGTGCGGCAGGTAAGGTACTTTTCTTTTTCGCCGCGCTAACCGTCAACGAACTGCAACAGCCCCGAAAGACCACGTCCTCTCCGTGCAGGCGCAGAAGGAGAAGCAATGTGTCTAAAGCATCTCCCTTTTAATGAAGGCGCCAAGGCGTGGCACGATAAAGGCGAGCTCTCCCCGCGCAGGTGAATAAATAACGCCTGCATCTATCAGGCGTCGCCGATAAGACT
Organism: Adlercreutzia sp. CNCM I-6207; assembly: GCF_977072305.1. NCBI lineage: Bacteria > Bacillati > Actinomycetota > Coriobacteriia > Eggerthellales > Eggerthellaceae > Adlercreutzia > Adlercreutzia sp. CNCM I-6207. Next base: position 116,785 of record NZ_CDRVLZ010000002.1, on the reverse strand, counting down.
GCACATGCCCCTGGGAGACGCCGAGCCGTTCTTGCAAATCTGCGACGCGCGAAACGCGATCGTCTTGGGACATTGCTTCCAGAAAGGTCATGTCCGCGCGCGAAAGAGGTCGAAGCATGGCGCCGAGGACGTCGTGGTCGAAGTCGTAGAGCGCTGCATCAATTGCGGATTCGAGCTCATCGGGCTTGACTGGCTCTCCTTCGGGGCAGTATTCCACGAGGTAATAGCCAAGAAGTTGGAGAAGATAGGGAAAGCCTTGGGTCGCTTCGGCGGCCCTGTCTAAAAGAGCATCGTCCAGCGAGCGATTCGCTCGCATGAAGGCAGAATGATAGTAAGCGCGCACCGATGGTATGGACAGAGGGCCTAGCTCGACTTTCGTTGCTCTGTGCAGGAAGGTGAGCGTGGCCTCGTCGAGAACTTCCGAAACAATGGCAGGCAAACCGGCCATAACCACGGCGATATTGGCTCCTTCTCCGGCAAGTTCTTGGTAAGTGGTGGCGAGGAGTCGCATCTCGGGCAGCTCGGGGCGCACTTCATCAATGAGAAGCAGAACGCCCTTTTCCGCTTCGGCCAATCGTTCGCAAATCATCTCAAGTTTTACGCGGAATCCGTAGCTTTCGCGCACTTCGTCAGTAAAGGTGAGTCCGAAAGAAAATCCTAAAGCTCCAGCACTGAAGCCTTTCACCGGCTGCCTTTTCTCCGACACGAAGGGGCTTCCATTGCGCTGCAGAAGGTCGAGAATGTTGTCTAGCATTGAAGGGCCGCAGGTGGTTCGCGCCGTAACGAACTCGTTGGCGTGAGCGCGATCGGCCATTTCCAGCAGGAGCACTGTTTTGCCCATGCCTCGCTGGCCTATCAAGAGCCGTGCTCGCTCGCGACTTCCTGGGTGGCGGGATAGGCCGCGAGCGAAATCCTCGATGACGTTTTCGCGCCCTACTATGCGATCAGGGCGATTTCCAAAAGAGGGGCGAAAGATGGATTGGTCGCTCACGGGTTTCCTCCCTGCGGTCGAAGAGATTATAAGCTTCCGTTATTCTCCGTTAAGTTCCGTTATTCTCCGTTAAATCTCTTGAACAGGAGGAGGCCGTTGGCTGAAAACGGAATCTCCAGTCTGTTTGCCTGCAGGGGCGTGCGGCTATAATAACGGCGACAGAGCACAAGGCGATAGAACGTAGCCGCACAACAAGCACCGAGGGAAAGGACGCGGATATGGCAGAGGCAACGCCGGTCGTGGGTATTATCATGGGGTCGGAATCGGACATGCCGGCCATGGAGCCGTGCATGGCCCAGTTGGACGCCATGGGCGTGCCCTACGAGGTGAAGGTAGCGAGCGCCCACCGCAAGCCGGCCGTAGTGCACGAGTGGGCCGAAACGGCCCACGATCGCGGCATCAAGGTGATCATCGCCGCCGCCGGCAAGGCCGCGCATCTGGGCGGCGTGGTGGCCGCCTTCACGCCGCTGCCGGTCATCGCCGTGCCCATGAAGACGAGCGATTTGGGCGGCCTGGACTCGCTGCTGTCCATGGTGCAGATGCCCTCGGGCGTGCCGGTGGCCTGCGTGGCCATCAACGGCGCGAAGAACGCCGCCATTCTGGCCGTGCAGATGATGGGCACGGGCGATGCGACCATGCTGCAAAAGGTGGCCGACCTGAAGGCAGAGATGGCGTCGTAAGCCGTTCTCGTCTTGTGATGGGTGCGGTCTACGCCACGCAATTTGCTCGACGGTTTACGTGGCAGAGGCGGCCTTGTTCGTGGTTGCAGGCAGTTTGGACTCCGATTTTTCCCAAAAAATTGCGTTTGTTAGCATCCGCAGTGGAGCCGCGGGAAATCTAAGGGACGAAAATGACGCTAATGAGGGCAAATGGTTCAATTTCGGGGCAGAAAGTGGACATGAGGCGAGGTCTTCCGTCTCGAATGTCTGCAGAAAATGCTAACAACCGCAATTTTTGGCGAAAAGCCGATAGGCAAATTGTCCCAGTAGATTGAGTCGGCGGGTAGACAGTAAGTTGATACCGACAGAAAGAGCGTCCGTTAGGTTGACGCCAGCGGATAGGTTGTTCCAACAGGTTGACGAGAGTGGCGGAACGAACATGGTGAAGAAACTTTTGATGGGCAATGAGGCGTTTGCCCACGCGGCTCTGGAAGCCGGGGTGAACGTGGTGGCAGGCTATCCGGGCACGCCGTCGTCGGAGCTGGTGGAAACTGTGGCGAAGCTGCACGCGGCGGGCGCGGCCCAGGACGTGCATGTGGAATGGTCCACCAACGAGAAGGCGGCGCTCGAGATGCTGGCCGGCGCGTCCTACTGCGGCGCGCGGGTGCTGTTCACCTGCAAGCAGGTGGGGCTGAACGTCGCTTCCGATGCGCTCATGTCGCTGAACTACGTGGGCACGGGCGGCGGCTGCGTGCTGTTCGTGGCCGACGATCCGGGCCCCATCTCCTCCCAAACCGAGCAGGACACGCGTCGGTTCGGCGCCTTCGCGAAGGTGCCGGTGCTCGATCCGGCCACGCCCGAGCAGGGCTTCGCCATGATGCGGGCCGCCTTCGATCTGTCCGAGCGCTACCACACGCCGGTCATCGTGCGTCCCACGACGCGTATCAACCATGCTTCCACGTTCTTCGAGGTGGCCGAGGAAACTCACGGTCGTCCGCTGCCTGAAGAAGGTTTCCAGAAGGATCCGAAGTGGGTCATCTTCCCCAAGCGCGCCTTTGAGGCCCACGGCGAGATCAACCGTCGCCTGGCCCAGATTGCCTGGGACTACGCTTACGATCCGGCATTCGCGCGGTTCAACGAAGTGTTCGAAGGGGGCGGGGAAGGTGAGGGCGCTTGCGTGCAGAATGGCGTCGAAGGTGCTGGAGCGTCCGCTCCTGCGGTGGGCATTGTGGCTGGCGGCGTATCGGCAGCCTACGCCCGCGAGGCGTTATCGCTTATTGAGGCCCAGGCCTCCCGCGCCGGAATTCCTGTGCCCCGCTACCGTTTCATGGCCGTAGGCACGCCCTACCCTTTCCCGGCCGAGACGGCGGCGGCCTTCGCCGAGGAGCTGACCGATGTGATCGTCTTCGAAGAACTCGATTCCGTGCTGGAAGAGGAAATGCTGAAGCTGACCGGCGCGCGCCATCTGCCGCTGCGGGTGCACGGCAAGCTGACCGGCGAGGCTAACGATCGCGGCGAGAACACGACCGAGAACATCGCCGGTCGTCTGGGCAGGTTCTTCGACCGCACGAGCGCGTCTGCTGACTCTCCGCGCGAGGGCGGCGGCACCTCCACGTGCTCAAGCAATGGCTCGCTCGGCGGAACAGCCCACTGGGCTGTTCCGTTCGCTGCGCAACCTGCGAGCGAGGAGGTACCGCCGCCCTCGCGCTGCTCTTCCGAGACTGAGCACGGGGCCTCCCCCGACGCCGGGTGCGGACAGGCTGGTTCCCTTGCCGCCCTGGTGGCGTCCATCATCGGCGCCAACAACCTCGGCTACGACGGCCCCTTGCCGGTCCGTCCGCCGGTGCTGTGCGCGGGTTGTCCCCATCGCGGCAGCTTCTATGCCGTGAAGCAGGCGCTCCGCGGACGCGAGGCGGTGCTGTGCGGCGATATCGGCTGCTACACGCTCGGCAACGCCCAGCCACTTGATGCCGTGGACACCTGCCTGTGCATGGGCGCGGGCATCACCATGGCTCAGGGCTTCGCGGTGGCCGAGCCGCACAAGAAGCAGGTGGCCTTCGTGGGCGACTCCACGTTCTTCGCCAGCGCCATGACCGGCATCGCCAATGCCGTGTACAACGGCCACGACGTCACCTTCGCCATTCTGGACAACGCCACCACGGCCATGACCGGCAGCCAGCCGCACCCCGGCACGGGCGTCACGCTCATGGGCGAGCGGCGGCGTCCCATTGTGATTGAGGAAGTGCTGCACGGCCTCGGCATCCAGCACATCGGGTTCGCGAATCCGCACAGCCTGGAAAGCTCCGTGGCGGCGGCCCGCGCGGCCATCGACTTCGAAGGCCCGTCGGCGATCATCTTCCGCGCCCCGTGCATCCAGCTGAAGAAGCCCGATGCGCCGGTGACTATCGACGCCGATACGTGCACGGGCTGCAAGAAGTGCATCACCTCCATCGGGTGCCCCGGCATCGGCTTCGACGAAGGGCTGCGCGGCCCGAAATCCGGCGGACGCGGCCAGGCGTTCGTGGACACGAGCCTGTGCGACGGCTGCGGCCTGTGTACTCAGGTGTGCTCCTTTAACGCCATCCAGGGTGCCGTGGGTTTTGGCGGTGCGGTTCCGGCCGAGCCGGCCATCTACGCTCCGAACCCCGACCCGTTCCAAACGGGGCCGATCCCTCGTGTACTGACTGATGAGATGAACGACTTCCAGGAAACGGAGATAGCAGGCGAGCCGAACGAGACGCCTGGTGAGGTGTTGGGGGCAGCCGAAGGGGTGTCAGTGGCAGAACGCATCGTGCATTCCGAAGGGCCGACTGGCCCCTTGGCGGGATTGCCGCTGTCGGAGGAAGGAGGCGTGCGATGATTGACATTCTGCTTGCGGGCGTGGGCGGCCAGGGCACGGTGCTGGCCGCGAAGGTGCTGGCCCAGGCGGCGCAGAACAAGGGCTGGCAGGTGCGCACGGCCGAGACCATCGGCATGGCCCAGCGCGGCGGCAATGTAACGAGCCACGTGCGCATGGGGTCGAACGGGGAGGCGGTGTACTCTCCGCTCATCACGCCGGGTACGGCCGACATGGTCATCGCTCTGGAGCCGGGCGAGGCGGCCCGCGCGCTGCCCTATCTGGCGCCGGGCGGTGTGCTGGTGACGGCCACGACGGCCATCCAGCCGGTGACGGCGGCCCTGGCGAGCCGGCCTTATCGTGCCGGCGACGTTGTGGCAGCTTTGGCGAACTCCCTGCAGGCGGAGGCGTCCCACGAGCAAGCAGCCGAAACGATCGTTGCGCCGAACACCGTGACTGCTGACCAGGACGCCAGCGCCGATGGCGCGGAAGGCTACCCGGTGCCCCTGTTCATCCCCGTGGACGACGAGGCCCTCGTGCGCGAGGCCGGTGCGAGCTCCCGCAAGTCCCTCAACATGATGCTGCTCGCCGTGGCCGTGGCCCAGGGCCGTGTGCCGCTCACCGTCGACGAGCTGAAAGATGCGGTGCGCGCCCGCGTGAAGCCCCAGTTCGTCGCCATGAACCTCGCCGCCATTGACACCGCCGTCGCCAACTTCGGATAACAGAGGGCCTCGGATAATTTGCTCTAGCTGAATAACATGCAAGAGTTCTCATAGACGTGTTGCTTGATTTGTCAATTAAAGCATCTATAATTAATACCATAATTATGGTAATGAAAGTAGGTGCCTTATGACAGCCGCTGTGGCAGCGCTTCCGCTTATTCGACCTATCACTGATTTGCGCACGCAGTTCAATGACGTGTGCGCTCAGGCGACGGAGAGCCAGGAACCCATCATCCTCACGAAAAACGGCGTACCGGCCTATGTGCTGGAAGACTGCGCCGCTTATGAGGCCGCCGCTCAGCGCAACCGCATGTTCCTCGCCTTGCGTGAGGCGGAAATTGAAGAGCGCTACCGCCCGGAGGCGCTCACAGCGGAGGAATCCGACGCGCGCATGGCCGAAATCTTCAAGGTATGGGGGCTCGACTATGCTTGATCTTGCATGGCGTCCGCGGGCGCAGCTCGATCGGGAGTCCATCGCCATTTACCTCGGCCTCGAGCGGGGAATGCCCCAGGCGGCCCTCGATGCGATAAAGGGTATCGATGCGGCTTTGGAAACCGTACGAACCTTTCCGGACGCCGGCGGCCACTTTACCGACGACCATCTCGAGCACGAGTACCGCACGACGCTTGCGGGCCCCTACATCATCTACTACCGTTACAATGCCACTACGCTTACGGTGTACCGCATCATGCATCAGCGCCAATCCATCGACACCTACAGCCTGATTGAGTATTAACACTCAATCCAGAATCAGTATAGGTTGCCAAGGTACAATTCGAAAACAGTTGATCTCAATCAACCCTCAACCGATCAAACTCGGAAAAACATGAATCAAAAACTCGGAAAACCATGAATCAAAAACTCGGAAAACCATGAATAGTTTGATAGTATAGGGTCGATGCAAAGAAGCCGCTCGTAGAGAAAAGGTTGCGTGGGCCATGCCTCGGAAAACGCTTGTAAAGAATGGATATCTGCCGCGTCTTGTGGACGAGCAAATAGAGCGCTATCTCGAGGTCTTCGGGGCCGTAGAGGTGGCTGGTACGAAGTGGTGCGGAAAGACGTGGACGGCTTTGGCCCACGCGCAAAGCGTCAGCTATGTGGATGAAGAGTTGGACATGGCTCGTGCCGACCCAAAACTCATGCTCATAGGCGATCGCCCCCACGTTATAGACGAATGGCAGCTTGCGCCTGCGATTTGGAATGCAGTTCGTCATGCCATAGATGACGAGCGGGGGTTAAGGGGAGCGTGGCTGCTGACTGGGTCGTCCACCCCGATCTCGTCCGATGACCAAGAGGGCCAGAGCAGGCATAGTGGTGCGGGTCGGATTGGCTCTGTGAGGATGTATCCCTTCAGCTTGGCCGAGTCTGGGGAGTCTGAACGTTCTGTCTCGCTCCGCGGTCTATTCGCTCACCGGTTTCAGCCAGCGAAAGTTGAAAACGATACGCGTCAGCTAGCTGAGTTGATCTGCCGTGGGGGATGGCCCGAAGCCCTCGATCTTTCCGCTGAAAACGGTCAGCTCGTTGCAAGAGAATATCTGCGTCTTGTTTTCGAAAAGAGTGCTCCTAAACATGGCAAGAGTGGAGAGGTGGCCCGTCGGTTGTGCTTGTCGATTGCCCGCAATTTGGGACAGTCTCCAACCTACAAGACCATCATCAGCGATATGTACGGCGGAGAGGACAATCCATCATCCCTCGTAACCGAGCAGACGCTCGCCTCGTATCTGGAGTTTCTTCGCTCGATCTACCTTGTCGAGGAGGTGCCGGGCTGGGTGCCGCCAAAGCGCTCAAAAAAGCGCCTAGCGACGAAGCCGAAGCGCTACTTCGCCGATCCGTCGTTGGCCGCCGCCCTGCTATTGCTTTCGCCGGATTCCCTCCTCGCGGATGGGCAGACCTTCGGTCTTGTTTTCGAGAATCTTTGCATTCGCGATCTCAAGGTATACGCCCAGGCGATGGATCCTTCGATGCCGGCGGCTGTTTACTACTATCGGGACGATTCGGGGTTAGAGGCCGATGCTGTCATAGAGACCCTGGATGGTAGATGGGCCGCCTTCGAGTTCAAGCTCAGCGAAGAGAAGGTTCCCGATGCGGTGAAATCTCTCAGGCGGCTGCGGAAGAAAGTTGCAGAAAACCCACGAGCGCAGGGGCGTCCTCCAGAGTTCCTCTGTGTGATAACCGGCATTGGCTCGTATGCTAGAGAAGTGGAAGAGGGCATTTACGTCGTGCCCCTCAGGGCGCTGGCAGACTGATACGGTGTACCGCATCATGCACCAGCGCCAATCCATCGACACCTACAGCCTGGTCGAGTATTAAAGGACTTCCAGCGGGATTTACCGCTTGGAGTGAAAGAATTTTCTTCCATGATAGCTTCTAAGTTCCTCTAAGTTTGCAAGGGGTTCCCTGCAAAGACCTATTAGAACTACGGAGGGGAGGAGTACGGGTAATTCTGATTTGGGAGAAAAATTCGTGAAATAATCTCCCGCAGCGGAGATTTTTACGGCAAAGAGGATTATCTGCACTCGCTCGAAGAACGCTTGGCCTCGGGGCAATTAATAATTCGGAAAGAAAGATTGCGGATGGCGGTAATGGCTATTGGGGTCTGGTTCTCGTACTCTTGTAGACACGTTGAGGAGAACGTGCTTCTGAGTAAGGGAGAAGAGGAGGACCTATGGCTCGCAATGAAGAGACGCTCCACGTTGATTCGCACCCGACGACTCGGAACGCTGCTCATCTGACTCGCCGCAGCTTTATCAAAGCCACTACGGCTGCTACGGCTTTGGCCGCGGCTAGCTCGCTGACTGCTTGCGCTCCGGCTACGAGCGATTTGGCCGCTACGGGTGAAGATGCTGAAGCTGCCCATCCGGTCGGTCGCGATATCGTGTCAGGCGAGTGGAAGACGGCGGCCTGCTGGCACAACTGCGGTGGTCGCTGCCTGAACAAGGTGCTTGTGCAAGACGGCGTTGTCGTGCGCCAGAAGACCGACGACACCCACGAGGACAGTCCGGACTATCCGCAGCAGCGCGGGTGCCTGCGCGGCCGCAGCCAGCGCAAGCAGGTGTTCGCCGAGGATCGCATCAAGTATCCGCTCAAGCGCGCCGGCTGGAGCTTGGACGCTCCCAATGGCGAGTTGCGCGGCAAGGACGAGTGGGAGCGTGTGAGCTGGGACGAGGCGCTCGATCTGGTGGCTCAGGGCCTGACTCGCGCCAAGGAGCAGTATGGCAACCGCTCCATCCTGCTCCTGAAGGGTTGGAATCCCGAGATGACCCGCACCATGGGCGCCTTCGGCGGCTTCACGAACTTCTGGGACACCAACTCCTATGGCTCCTGGTCGAAGACTCCGTTCGTCATCGGGTTCCATCACGACAACATGCAGGACCAGACTATCAACGACCGTTACGACCTGCGCAACTGCGAGACCATCGTCATGATGGCTATGAACCCGGCCTGGAGCGCTGCGGGCAGCCAAATGTGGAACTACTGGCAGGCCAAGGCCGCCGGCGCGAAGTTCATCGTCGTTGATCCCATGTACAGCGAGACGGCGGCCACCTTGGATGCGGAGTGGATTCCCATTCGCCCGGCCACCGACATGGCCTTCCTGCTCGGCGTGGCCTACGCCATGCTGGAGGCCGACGAGGCTGAGGGCCTCATTGACTGGGACTTCCTGAACCGCTGCACCGTGGGCTTCGATGCCGAGCATATGCCGTCCGATGCTAAACAGCAGACGAACTTCAAGGACTACGTGCAGGGCGCCTACGACAACACGCCGAAAACGCCGGAATGGGCCAGCGAAATCTGCGGTGCCTCGCCCGAGGCCATCCGCAATCTGGCCCGCGCTATGGGCAAGGATCACAAGGTGGGCTTCCTCGTGTCGGCTGCCTCGGCCCGCGTCAACAACACCGACAACCTGCCCCAGCTCGTCATGACCGTGGGCGCCATGGGCGGCCACATGGGCAAGTCGGGCCACATGACGGGTTCCACCATGCATGTGACTTCGGGTAATGGCGGGCCGGCTCTCATTAAGGCCGGCAAGGACGGTCTGCCCGAGATCAAGAACCCCGTGGATGACCACATCAATGGCAACGAGGTGTGGGATGCTGTCATCGATGGCACTTATACTTTCACGGGCACGAAGCACTACGACCCGGCCGAGAAGCGCGATATCGACATCCACGTCATCTACCATTCAAGCGGCAACAAACTGCAGACCAACGTGGGCATGGCCCGCGCCATCGAGGCCCATCGCAAGGTGGACATGGTGGTGGCCCATGCCCAGTTCTTTACCTCGGCCGCCCGCTATGCCGACATCATCCTGCCCCTCACCACCGAGTGGGAGCGCTTCGACGGTCTGTTCGGCGGCACGCTCGGCCATAAGTCGAACCGCGAGATGATGGTGGCCTATCAGCAGATCATCGACCCCTTGTACGAGGCAAAGTCCGACCAGGACATTGCCTGCGAGCTAGCCGAGAAGCTGGGCATCGCGCGCGCTGATGTGTACCCCTTCGATGTGAAGCAGCAGTATTTCAATCAGCTGGCTTCCATGGAGGTGTGCGACGAGGACGGCAAAACCTATGTGCCGGCCGTGGGCATCACCCAGGAAGACATCGACGAGCTGGGCGTGGAAGGCGAGCCCCAGGAGGGCAAGCTGGCCTATCAGGAGCTCAAGCAGCTCGGCGTGTATCAGGTCAAGCGCACTCCCGACGACAACTACGGCTATATTGCTTTCAAGGACTTTGTGGAAGACCCCGAGGCTAATCCGCTGGAAACGCCCTCCGGTAAGCTGGAGATATACAGCCAGACGCTTGCGGACACGTTCTCGGCCATGGGTTGGGACACGGTGACCCCCATTCCCACCTATGTGAAGGTGACCAACGGCTACGAGGACGCCTCCGCGTCCGGGGCTGAGTATCCCCTGCAGGTGATGAACCCCCACTATCTGCGTCGTGCTCACTCGGTGTTCGACAATATCGGCTGGTTGCGCGAGGCGTGGACGAACCCGGTGTTCATCAGCACTGCCGACGCCGATGCGGCCGGGGTGTCCGACGGCGACACGGTGCTCGTCTCGAGCCCCTACGGCCAGTGCGTGCGCAACGCCTGCGTGTATGCGGGCCTCATGCCCGGCGTGGTGGCTCTGCCTCACGGCGCGTGGGTGGCCGTGGACGAAGAGACTGGTATCGATGTGGCCGGCGCTGACAACTGCCTGACGGGCCCCGCCCCCAACGGTCAGGGCGTGTCGGGCTACAATTCCGCGCTCTGCAAGATTGAGAAGTACACGGGCGAGGCTTTGGCTCCCGATGCCGAGCAGCCGCTTCGCATTGTCTGCAAGGATGGTGAGTAACCTATGGCCGACGTGAAAGAGAACAAGAACCCGCAGGGATTCTATTTCAACCAGCAGATGTGCATAGGCTGCCGTACGTGTCAGGTGGCCTGCAAGGATAAGAACGACCTGGAAGTAGGCTACCTCTTTCGCCGGGTGGAAAGCTTCGAAGTGGGGGAATTCCCCGCTCCCGCCACTTTCCACTACTCCGGGGCCTGCAACCACTGCCATACTCCGGCCTGTGTGGAAGTGTGTCCTGCTGGCGCCACTTACATCAACGAGGAAGACGGCACGGTGCAGCATGACGATGAAGCGTGCATCGGCTGCGGCTACTGCGTGAAGGCTTGCCCCTATGGACACCCGGTGCTCATCGAGGAGTTGAACGTCGTGCATCGTTGCGACGGATGCATCGATCTTCGCTCGGCAGGGGAGAAGCCGGCTTGCGTGGCGGCTTGCCCCATGCGCGCACTCGATTTCGGGCCTATCGAGGAATTGCGCGCTGCTCATCCTGACGGGGTGAACCAGATCTCGGTGCTGCCCGAGCCCACCACCGATCCCTCGGTGGTTATCGATGCCCGTCAGGCGGCCTTTGCCGGCGAGCTGAAGCAGCTCGTTCTGTAGCCACCTTTCCGCCGAGCCGGGCCGTGCGACCTCCCTCCCGTCGTACGGTCCGGCTTTCCGCGCTACACTGGTCGAAGGTGGAAGGGGGGCGAAAGTGAAGCTGAAAACCAAATTTCTCTGCCTGATCGCCGTGCTGCTGGCGGTGTCGCTCGGTGCGAACTTGGTTTGGACTTCCGCAAACAAGCATGCCCAAATGGAAAACGAGTTGCGGGAGCAGGCGCGCGCCCTCGCTCAGCAAATGGATGCCGTCTGGGAATTCATGGTGGCCAATCAAGACCGCCTGGCCCAAGTGGCCTTCACGGAAGATGGCGTGTACCAAGGGCTTCACTGCGCCATTGCTGGTCGCATCATCGGTCAGTCTTTCACGATGCATTCCGATTACACGACGCGGTTCGTGAATTTCAATCCGCGCAATAAAGCTGGTGAGCCCGATGGCTACGAGGCGGCCGCGCTCTCCGCGTTCCACGACGATGCAAGTCGTGCCGACTACTACGGCTTTACCGACTATGAGGGACACCAAGTCTTTCGATATGTGGCTCCCATGACCATAGATGAGGCCTGCCTGCAGTGCCATGGCGAACCGGCTGGGGAGCTGGACGTGACCGGCACTCCCAAAGAGGGGTGGAAAATGGGGGATATCGGTGGCGCCATCAGCATCATTATGCCGCTCGACGTGTACCAGGCCAATGAGCGCGATTCCATTGCTCAAGATGTCCTGTTCTTCGCCGTCATGCTGGCGGTGTGCTTGGTCGTGGTGTATGTGGCGCTGACCTATTTGGTCACACGGCCTTTGGGCAAAATTCGTTCCGGTGTGGACGAGGTGTCAGAAGGCAATCTTGATGTGCGTCTCAGCTATAGCGAATCGTCCCAAGAAATGAGTTCGCTCACGACGGCCTTCAACGACATGGCCCACGAGCTTGCTGATGTTTACGCAGGACTTGAAGACGAGGTGGCTGATCGGACGGCTCAGCTGCAGCAGGCTAACGAGGTGCTCGAGCAGCAGCGCCGCCAGCTGGAAGCGGTCAACGCTCAGCTGGTGGATGAGAATCAGTACAAGAGCGACTTCCTCTCTATGGTGAGCCATGAGCTGCGCACGCCGCTCACTTCCATCGTGGCCTTTGCCGATCTGCTGAGCAAGCATCGTGCAGGAGCTGACGAGAACGAGGCTAAGGCCTTGGCGGGCATCGAAGCTAACTCCCAGGCGCTCATGCTGATGATCAACGACATCCTGGAGATGAGTCGTCTTGATGCCGGTCGCGTGAAGCTGAGTCTGGAAGTGGTGGACGTCGGCGATGTGGTGGGCATCGTGCGCGCCACGGTAGGGCCCCTGGCGGCTAAGGAGCATTTGGAGTTCACGAACGAGGTGGCTCCGGACGTGCCGCTCGTGCAGGGCGATTTCGACAAGCTCGTCCACGTGCTACAGAATTTGTGCGGCAACGCGGTGAAATTTACGCCTGACGGGGGTACCGTGCATCTTGGGGCCGCTTTCCACCCTGCCAGCTCAAAAGACGCTGTCGATGAGGTATGGCTTACGGTGGCTGATAGCGGCATCGGCATAGATGCCGCAGATCAGGAACGTATCTTCGAGAAGTTCGTGCAGGTGGATTCCTCATCCACCCGGCGCTACAACGGTACGGGATTGGGACTCGCCATCGTGCGCGAGTACGCCGAGATGCACGGGGGCTCTGTGAGCGTGGAAAGCGAGCTGGGCCAGGGAGCTTCCTTTGTCGTGCGCATCCCTGTGTCTGGCCCGGTTTCGCGAGAAACGGCAGAGAAGGACGAGAAATCTGGTAGCGGGCCTAGTGGCGAAGACCTTCCGAAGGGGGAACAATCATGAATCGACCCATCAAAGTGATGCTTATCGACGACGATCCGGGCATTCACGAAAGTCTTCGAGCCGTCGTAGAAGAAGCGGGCTACGAGTTCTGCGGGGCTCTTGGCGGGCGAGAGGGGCTTCGGCTGTTGGATGACGAGCACCCCGATCTGTTGCTTCTCGACGTGATGATGCCCGGCATGAATGGCTTCGACGTCTGCCAGCAAATGCGCGAGGAGGGACGTCGCATTCCCGTTATCTTTCTCACGGCGAAAAACGACATCGTAGACAAGAGCACGGGTTTCAAGGCCGGTGCCGATGACTACGTGACCAAGCCCTTCATCGCCGATGAGCTGCTGCTGCGCATCGACGCTCACGTGCGGCGTCACCGCGGCGACATCGAACATGCGCGCAAAAATTCAACCGATGCCAGCGAGCTGGCGCGCCGCGAACCGTGCCGCATAGGAGATCTGGAAGTGTTCTTCGATCGCTACGAAGTGCATTTGCACGGCGAGACAGTTCCTCTGACGGCTAAGGAATTTGAAATACTTGCGCTTTTGGCCGAAAGCCCCGGAGAGGTGTTCACGCGACGCCGCATCTACGAGCACCTGTGGGGCGAGACGGCGGAGGTGGATGAGAACTCCATCACGGTGTTCATGCGCAAGATCCGCGAAAAGATTGAGAACAATCCCAGCGAGCCGCGATATCTGCTCACTGTCTGGCGCGTTGGCTATAAGCTGGCGGCAGAGTAGCGAGTGACGGGATAGGCTGTCGCTGCGTTTCTCATTTTTGGTTCTGATCGGCCATTTTCCCTAAAATCATACCTTTCGGATGAGTGCTTTAGGACATATCGCCGCTTTCGTGAGACTGACGGCGAGGCGCCAATGTCCTTACGATGCAGGGGTGACCGAACCGGCAGGGACGCTGGTTCGCCGAAAGGAGGAAGTAATGGGAGAAATCAAGGGAATGGGTCGTCGCGACTTCTTGAAGACGGCTGCTCTCTCTGGTCTGGCGCTGGGAGGTGCTGCTGCACTGACGGGTTGTGCCCCCTCGACGGGCGCGGAAAAGGGCGCGAGCGCGAAGGCGAGCGCCGGCGCCGATGTTGCTTGGGATAAGGAAGTAGACGTGCTCGTCATCGGCTCGGGCACCGGTGCGTTCGCGGCTCTGGTCGCCGCGGCCAAGGGCGCCGAATCGGTGTGCCTTGTCGAGAAGGGAACCATGTGGGGCGGCACTGCCGCTACCTCGGGCGGCGGCCTGGCTGTGCCGCTGACCTACGCCGCCACCGACGCCGGCATCACCGACAGCAAGGAAGAGGTGGTCAAGTACTTCACCAACGCCACCGACGGTCGCGTCGATCAGGCTGTGCTCAACTCGTTCATCGATAACGGCAGCACCTTCATCGACTGGATTTCTGAGGAGATGGGCTGGAAGTTCGCAGCCTCGCCGCTATTCGGCGATTACTACGAGCCCATGGATGGCTGGATTCCCATGGGTCGCGGCAGCCTCGGCGCCGCCGACGCCAGCGGTTCGCTCTCGGCTGCTCAGATGTGGGATCAGATGTCCCTACGACCTGTTCAACCAGGCGTTCGCCTACTATGACACGGGCGAGCCGGGCCATGTGAACATCCCCGCCTACTTCATTTGCGATGCTGCCTGCTGGGCTACCTACTCGCTTCCCGGCCACACGGTAGGCGCCGTGGGCGATGGCGAGGACAGCTACTTCAACGAGACCTACGGCGGAGAAGCTTCCGACCCGTCGGAGGTGCCGGCGCATTTCGTGAAGGCCGACACTCTGGAAGAGCTCGCCGAGAAGCTGGGTATCGACGCGGCTGGCCTCGCTGCCGAGATTGCGACCTTCAACGAGAACGCTGCCAAGGGCGTTGACCCGGTGTACCATCGCGGCGAGAAGCACCTGGACATCAACACCACCGGCGTTATGGCCGGTAGCCGAACCGATCTGGCGAACCCGGTGCTCGCGCCGCTGGCCACGGGCCCGTTCTACGGCGCCGTGTATGTGCCCGGCACCTGCGGCACCGCCGGCGGTCTCACCATTAACGAGAACGCTCAGGTCGTGAACGTGAACGGCGAGCCCATCGAGCACCTGTACGCCGTGGGCAACTGCTCCTCCGGCGTATCGGGTGGAACGTACGTGCACGGCGGCATCAGCCTGGGTTCGGGCGCCGTCATGAGCTGGGTGGCCGTGAACCACGTCCTGGCCGCCAAGGCTTAAGCCAACTTCTGCTGGCAGCGGATCCCTCCCTACGCTGCCAGCCCATACCCTTCCCTTTGGCGGCTTCGCTTCGGCGAAGCCGCCTCCTTTATCAACGGAAGGAAGGCGCTTTAATGGGGAGCATTCCTTTTGCTAATGAGGGAGGTTCTGCTTGAAGTAGTCGATAAGCTCCTGTTTGGAGTGGATGCCGAGTTTCGCGTAGATGCGCTTCGCGTGGGTGCGGGCCGTGCCCTCCGAGATGAACAGCTCTTGCTGCACAATGCGCAGGCTTCGTCCCTCTAGGAGAAGGGACGCCACTTCGGTCTCCCTTTTGGTGAGGCCTGCCTTTCGAGCTACGTCCTCTACGGCCGATTCGCGACTCATGCTTGCCGCGCGTCCCAGAGTGTTCACCCATATCCCCGAGAAGGCGAAGAACCCCACAAGGGTGAGAAGGCACACGAAGGAAGACAGATCAACGAGAATAGGGTCTGGCAGCGGGATGAAATGCTCACGGCCGATCAGCCCGATCGCAATGCCGAGGCCCCAGCATAGGTTAATGAGGGCGAAGTAGGTGGCCTTCCGCAAATCGAGGCCGAACGCCGTGATAATGCCGAGCAGCAGGAAGAGCAGCTGCGAGATGAGGAACAGCGGTGCGGGGCGAGTGAACAGCTCCGAGGGGGAGGTGGCCATGGATACCGTGCCGAGTGCCACCACCAAACCGGTTGCGAGACCGACGAGGCACGGTACGACGATAGGCGAGGACAGGCGTACCTTCTTGGGCAGAGGCCCCAGGCGTGTGGAACTTGGTGCGGGGTTGTTTGCGCCTGCGAGCATGACGAGGGGTGCGGCTATGATGCAAGCGTCGTATACGGCTCGCGGCACGAGCAAGAGCCCCAGGTTTAACAGGTAGAAAAGCAGCAGCGAGCCGGACAGCGCCACCGATAGCGTGGAAAAGTCATCGCATTTCGCCAAGGTCTCCAGTCGAAGCAATGCGGCGAAAGTGCAAGCCACGGTCAAGGAAAGAATGAGCGTCGCATGCAGTGTGGCACTGGAGATGGGCATGTGGGGCTCTAGGGCCAAGCCGAGGGTCGTGAACGTGGCCGCAAGGGCGCCGCCGATGCGAATGGCTTTGGGGATGCGATCCCATCGCGCCCGGCCTATGCCTATGACCAAGGCGATGCCGATGAGTGGGCCTGGTATGGCGGGCGTTGCAACAGAGTCGATAAAGGATACGGTGAAAAGGCTGTCGTAATTAATTTGATGCAGCCAGAGCCAGATGATGGCATCGAGTAGGGCTATCTGCGCTGCCTGTTTCCGGTTGACCCTATGGGCCTTCAGATTGATTTGCACGATCCCCTCCCTTGAAATAAGCAAACCATGTCTTTTGGTCGAGAAAAGCCCAAGTATCCGTTTTTGTTAGACGGGCATTTTCTGGCCCGCTGGATATGCTTCCTGCGGGTTTGGTCTCGGGCTCTGCAATTTGCTCGTGGAAGACAATGTAGCAAACCTGGGGCCGAGCCTATCCGTTGGAAGTTTTTTTGTCAAGAAAGAGGCCGCGGCATGAGACGGCTTTCGAGCCCCTGGAAAAGGGATTCATTTTTGTGTCCGTTTTGAAACCAATATGAGTGTTTTATCAGGCTTAACCTCCACTTATGCCGAATCTGTTCTTGATAAAATCGAAGGGTTTTTGAGAGAGCGAAATACGTGCGAGAAGGAACGGTCTTATGGTTTCTCGTTTCGAATATCATGGCAAGGAAAGCTTGATGGAAAAGCGCCGCCAAAGGCGCAAAGAGCAGCTGAGGAATCGGACGGTGGCCCTGGCGGCGGGCTTGTTGCTGGCGGGTGTTTGCGGTGTGTCGAGCGCCCTTGCGGCTACTGGGGGTTCGGACGGGTTCGATGTGGTGGACGTCCTGCAGGATACCGCCTCGTTGAGCGCCGCGCCTTCCAGCCTTGTTCCTGCTGAGGACGACGCGCTCTGGCAGGTGGCTGCCGAAGGTGGGAGCGATGCCGCCCTGAAGGAGATTGCGAGCCGGGGTGCCAATCTCCTAGCCGCCCGATCTGGAGGTCAGAGAGCGGTTGAGGGAATGCGAATTACGACTGCCCTGATTAAGGTAGAAGGTGTACTCGATCAAAATTTGGCAAATGATAGCTCCTTCTCCGTCGACTTCAACAAGCAATTCACCCTGCACATTGAGGTGGAAAGCGAGTTGAATCTGGCGAATAAAAAGGTGGAGATCACCGTGCCCGACGGGCTGACCGTGGTGGAGTACCCCATCCCCGAGCGGGGTGACATGGCGGAGAGCGTAACGCCTGAAAGCATTGACCAGCTGCACAGTGTGAACAACTACGGCGGCTACCACCCCACAAATGGCACCATCACCTATTCTCTCAAAAATACGGCGGAAAAGAACAGCTTTAATGTCGTTCTGGCCCCGGACACCGTTCTCTGGAACAGAACAAAGGAGCAGGAGCTTAAGGATTCGCTCAAAATCGAAGTCTACACAGGCGATCGAACATATCAGACAATCTCTGCCACTCCAAAGATTACGGGCAAATACAATGATACGCCTAGTGACAACAGAGCGATCCAGACCGGCCCCAGACTGTCCCGGATTGGCGTGAAGACTGGTGTACCCACGGCGGCGAATCAGCCCTTTGCCCTGCGGCAAATCTGGATAAACCCGGACAAGGACTACATCGATATGCCCCAGTTCTTTAAGAAGCTGGAGCTCACCATTGCCTTGCCATACTACACAGAAAATGGCAACAATATTTATGCGAAACTCGATCATATCACCTGGGATCCTGCGGGAGAGTCTACCAGGCTCAACCTGCTGGATCCGGAAAACCACAAGGGTGGTGACGATAGCTATAAGGACGGCTTTAACTTCACAAAGACGGTAGACGATGCCAATCACACTGTTAAACTGACCTGGGAAAACTTGTACCTGGAGTATGCGCAGGATTACTTTACCCCCTATTTTAAGTGGACGTCCGATTGTGACATCACAACTACAAATGCCGTCAGGTGGGGCAGCGATTCGATTCTCAACACCGGTAAGACAGCCCCCGGATGCTACGAGGGGAAGACGCCCACTACTGGCGATGCCTCCGCAGTGGGCGGAACGATCACCTGGCAGGATGACAGTACGTGGTATCTCTATAATGGCGACTGCACTACGCTCAGCTTCACTGCTCAAGCAGGAGAGAGCATGAGCGTGAATGGAAAAGCCAACAATCAGCCAATCTATAATAATTACGCAAGCGATTCCAATATTATCTATTATCTGGGACAGTTCCATGTGGTCAACCAGGGCGGCGCCGTGAGCGCCAATAAGACGGTGGAATTCACCTATGGAAACAATGATAAAATCGGCGTCACCGCCCAGAAGATTCCTGCAACCACGGGCAATGTTGTGGAAGTCTGGTACACGACGACAACGAACCCAACCGAACAAAAGTACAACGGCACCCTCATCAGCAGCGGCGGCTTTGTCGCCTTTACCACCCAGATGGCAGGACTTGGCAAGGGCGAGTATTTCACCAAGATCAAGGCCAACGTAGGCAGCTATGAGAAGGACTACGTGGGCTATGTGTCCTCCCGTGATCAGGATCCCACGTCGGGATATGCTACCACCTTCGGCAAGCTGCTGACCGCAGACGAGGCTACGTATTCCAACTTTGCTTCCATGAAAATGTACGATACCGGTTCAGGTGATAGCACGGCCAAATCGGGCAACTATACCGTAAAGGTCACAAACACAAGGGGCGAGATCCCCTTGGCCATGGAGCAGGCGTACGAGGAGAATTCCTTGGAGCGGGTGCCGATCCTGAGCAAGACCTCCGCAACAGCGGGAGAGACCATTACCTTCAACGGTCTGCTCAGCTCGTCCGCTTATCCTTATTCTTCCAACAATATTACAACGGATCAGGAAATCTATATCCGTCTGCCGGAAAAGATCACGGTCAAAAACCTCAAGCTATACCAAGAGGTTGGAAGAATGGCGGATAAGGTTTTCCTCCTCGACGCGGTTACGGAGACGGTAACGAGTCCCCAAAGGACCGAGATTGCCAAAGACTCATACAGCTTTGTGGAGGTAACATCTGCTGCCGAAACCGGCTATAAGCTGTACAAGATCACCTTTATGGACGCGGATAACCCCGCAAAGGTTGGCTGGTTCACCGACGGGCTGGGGCAGTACCAGATCGGGATTTCCTTTGATATGGAGATCGCCAAGGACGCCGATGCCATGACCTTGGATATGCGGGACTGCGTACGGTTCAAGAGCGCATCCCTGACCTCCACATCCAACAACGGCACCCTGGCCCAATATCAGGTTATGGATGATAGGGTGCGGTACAGCACCTTCAACGTCAACGCAAAGGGCGCGAAGCTCTCGGTGGTGGCGGCCCGGCTGGGCTTGACCTTCACCTTCGGCGCAAGAATGCTGGACAAGTCAAACACGGAACCAGACTATGACGCAGGCGACTACTCAAACTTCGAGGAAAAGGGCGACAAGGTCTATCTCAAAGATGCGGATCATGTTGTGGACATGCTTTTTACCCTCAAGAATGAAACTGGACGAGTTTTTTCCAAGGACGACGCGCAGGCCTTTTATTACTTTATTCCGGTGCCCAAAGAGGGGGATTTCTGGGATAGTCATATGCAAGATAAGGCATTTGACTTTGACATGATGCTGACGGGAGAACCGACGCTCAGCGGTGCATCTGCAGTCCGCAATCATATTCAGGTAACGTACAGCACCAAGGTTGATGCAAGCGCAGCCCCTGGAGATTCTTTTCACTATAGTACTGTTACGAATGATAACTATGTTACGGCAGAAAAAATTACCAATTGGGGCGATGTGAAAATGATTCGCATCGCGGCTACGAGTGATACCGAAAGCATTCCGGAGGATGCGGATCTAAAAGTTAACCTGCGTCTGAGTCCAAAGTTTGACAGCAGCGCCGATCTTGTGGGCAGCGTGGTCAACTTTGGGCCTTGCGGCGTGTCTCCCTATTCCGTGGGCAGCACGCTCAATCAGGGGCACAACCCCTTGTCACGCATTCAAGTTGAGTTCCAGACGGGCGTTATTGAAGGGAAGGTCTTTATTGATAAAGACTTCGATGGCGTCTATACGGAAGACGCGGATGATCTCTATACCGGTAAGATTAAAGTAAGTGCACCTCATCAGAATGGAGTTGGCGCCGACGACACCGAAAGCCACGAGACAATTACCGAAACGGGTGTGTTTAAATTCACGGGCCGGCGGGCAGATACCTACCATGTGATTGTTGCCAACCCCGGCAGCAGCGATGCCAACGGCGATAATCCGCTGAAGTTTTCTCTACCAGAAAGTGGAGGGGCGTTTGGTCTGGGTGATGACGAGACGACCGCTACGGCCACGGTGACGCTTGAAAAAGGAACAGGCAAAGGCACCGCCGATCTGGCGATTGGTCTTCAGCAACCCCATACTGTTTCCTTTAGTGCAGAAAACGCAACGCTGAGCGCCTCTTCAACCAAGGTGTGGCACAACGATGCGCTGAAGGAGGGCATTCCGACGGTTACGGCCTCGAGTGGCTGGAGATTCACGGGGAACTGGACAGACGAAGCCACCACGTATACCACTGACCAGTTGAAGGAGCAGGTAATCAATGCGGATGACAAGACCTTTGCTGCCGAGGTGAAGAAGCTCTACTCGGTGACCTATGACTTGAACGGCGGAACCGGAGCGGGTGCTCCGGAAACCACGCAGCATGTTGAAGGCGAGAAGGTTTCGCCAAATTATACGGGCACCAGCAGTCTGAACAAGGGAGAGAAGACGATCTTTGTCGGCTGGAGCCTGGAGAAAATCGCGGACGTTCTTCAGGAGGATGCGACTCAAGAAACCATCGGCAAGATCATCTCTACGGATCAGCATGACATGCCCGATCATGACGTCCACCTTTATGCCGTCTATGCGATGGATGCCAATGGTAACAGCAATCCGGATTACAACGACGATGCCGTCCATGTCCGTTATCACGGCAACAATGGTGACTATACCGACATCATCTGTCCCCACCATCATGTGATAGGGGCAAAGGAACAGCTCTCCACCAACGGTGCGGTTTCCGGTAAAAGCCTGGGGCATGATGACGACGCATCGAGTGCTGCCGCTGAGGTAAAAAACCATACCTTTACTTACGGTACCAACATCTTTGTCGGCTGGAGCACTACGCCGATCCTTGACCGTGTGATAAAAACCAAGGCGGATCACGATGACTTGAAAGACAGCATCGTGACAGAGGTGACGATGCTGTCAAAGCCAGGCGCCGACGTTTCTGCGGATGACGCTAAAGATACGAGCAAGTACGCCGATGCAGATGGCAATACCAACGTCTACGCCGTCTGGGCCGCCGATCGCAACGGGAACAAAGTAGCTGACTACACAGAAGAATATCAGCTGACCTATGAAGCCAACGCTAGAGACGGTGACACGGTTGGCGCGATGCCCACGATCAGCGGAGCGCACATCCCCTCCGACAAGGTGACCTTGAGCGACGCCAAGCCCACGCATAGCGATGTAGATGGCAAGAAAGTGGTTTTCATCGGTTGGACCGAAACGCAAACGAATTCAATTTTCGGCCGTGCCGATGAGGCGCCGGCTACGGTTACCGAAGTCACCTTTGGAGCTGCTGACAAGACAGTCTACGCTGCCTGGGGCTATGACGAAGACGACGATGGCGTGGCCGATGCGCTGGAAACGTACTCTCTCATCTACGATCTTAACGGAGGCAGCGGAACGCCTCCAGCGCAAGTGAGCAATATCGCGAAAGGCAGTGAAGTCAAGCTGACCACGGAGGCAGGTTTCCGTCGCAACGCCAATGAGCTTTTCGTCGGATGGAGCGCCACGGAACACGAGGATGCCTTCACGGCGGCCCAGAAGGAGGAGCTCAAGCAGGCTCTCATCACAGGCACGAGCGTCATTTTCGATACGGCGGACAGAACGTTGTATGCCGTTTGGGCTGCCGACCGCAACGGCAACCACGTGGCGGACTATCAAGAGCCGCAGTACAAGATCAATTATGACGGCAACGCGCAGTCGGGAGGGTCGATCGAAGGCTTGCCCAGCGATAGCGAAATCCATCTGACGAGTGAAACCGTCACGCTCAGCACCGCTACGCCAATCTATCACTCTGCCGACGGCAAGAGCATCGCTTTCCTTGGTTGGACGGAGCGGCCCGCCAAGATCCTGAGCCGCAGCGATGACGAGCCGACCTTGGTAACGAGCGTTGCGTTCGACGATGCCGATAAAACCGTCTATGCCGCTTGGGGCTATGACGACAACAGGAACAATGTCGCCGACGTATTGGAGACCTACTCGCTTTCCTACGATTTGAATGGCGGCGTTGGCTCTGCCCCGGCAGGCCAGACCGACATCAGGAAGGGCACGCCGGTTCCGTTGACGTCGGATACGGGCTTCAGCCGGCAGCCCAGAAATCCCGACGGCATCACAGAAATCTTCGCAGGTTGGAGTCGGGCTAAGCACGAAGATGCCTTTACAGCGGAGCAGCGAGATGAAGCAAAGAAGGCGCTGGTCTCGGGCAAAATTATCATGGGAACGGAAGACCTTACTCTCTATGCCGTATGGGCACAGGACCGCAACAATAGCGGAGTACCTGATTTCTCCGAAACGTCATACAAGATCATCTACGACGGAAACGCTCAGGAAAATGGTACAGTTAAGGGGCTTCCCGTTGATGAGGGGCTTCATCTTGCCGGCGACACGGTATCTCTCGGCAGTGCTCGGCCCACTCACAGCGGCCTGAACGGCAAGGAAGTGGTGTTCCTCGGCTGGACGCTCAGTCGTGTCGACGGCATCTTCGATCATGAGGCGGCGCCCACCTCTGCCGATGAGGGCATGGCTCGCGATGGAGCGGCCTCCCACGCCTATGTTAATAGCGTGGAGCTTGTCGATGCCGATGTAACGGTGTACGCGGCATGGGGGTATCAGGAGCATGTTTGGGGCGACTGGGCTGTCGAAACTCCTTCGACCTGCGTTCAGCAAGGAACCGAAAAGCGCACCTGCACTACGTGTGACGCCGTTGAAAGACGGCCGCTCGATGTTCTTCCCCACGAGTGGGAGGCGAATTTCACGGTAGACAAGCCCGTTACCTGCGTTGAGGACGGTCTGAAATCGAATCATTGCAAGCATTGCGGCGCAACGAGATATGCGACGCCCATCCCGTCGGTGGGGCACGTGTTCGGCGGTTGGAAGGCCGATGCGGCGGGGCACTGGCGCGAGTGCACTGTCTGCAACGTCAAGGCGGCTGCGGGGGCTCATGAGTTCCGCGAGGTGATGGCCGATGATGGGCGTCGTCACGAGGTGTGCTCGGTTTGCGGTTACGATCGCGAGAAGCAGGCTATTCTCCCCGCGACGGATGGCGCGAGTGCGGCCAATGGCAGAGGCGGTTCCAGTTGGTTCCAAACGCTAATCCATCTTCCGCAGACGGGCGATCCGCAGGGTTGGTGGGTGGTCGTCCTTTTGGTGGCAACAGCACTTGGGGCGGGCATTTCGGTAGTAGCCTTCGGGCGCATGCGCCGTCTTGCGAGGGGTCGACACGCCAAATAGCGGGAAGGATCATCGGATGGAGCTACGAGAGGACAAGCTCTCGTGTTTAGCAGGAAAGTAGGGCAGGGTGACGCCAAGCAGCCGTCGGGCATCGTATGATTCGCGTAAAATCGTAACATCGCAAAAGGGCGATACGGGATTCGCTTCGGATGGTGCGGATCCGGCGATGCGCGAGGCGAGTCGCTTCGCTTTGCGCACCGTAAAGCATGAGAAAGGTGAACCGATGGGTTTTCCGAGGGAATTAAAGAGAACTGCTGCTGGTGCGGCCGGCTGCAGCTGCCCTTTTAATCCTCAGGGCAAAAAACAGCTCGGGGGGGGGGCTCCCAGAAAACAATAGGCGCCGCAAGGGGCGCTGACCCCTCTGTTGCGACCGCGCCGACCGCGCCGACCGTCCTTGCGGCCGCCCCTTCGAACGGGAGAGGGGGCAGATAGTCGTGGCGAACATCGTTATTGTTGAAGGCGAGCAATGCGTGGCTGATGTCGTGAAAGCCGCCTTCGAGCGCGAGGGCCATTATTGCGTCACGGTGTGTGACGGGCTTGATGCCGTTGACGCCATTGTAGAAGCGGATTTCGATCTTGCCGTTCTGGGCCTTGGTCTGACGGGCATCGACAGTATTCAATTACTCGAGTACATTCGCACGCTCGATATCCCTACGATCATGGTGCTTGACGCCTCTCAAGAGAAAGAGTGCCTGCACTGCATGGAAATCGGGGCAAGCGCCTGCATCATCAAGCCTTTTTCGGTTCGGGAGCTGCTGTCGTGCGCCAATAAGTTTCTCGAACGCGGCGCGCTCCGCGAGACGCTGCGCATGGGCACGACGGAGATCGATACGACGGCGCGGCAGGTGCGCATAGCCGGATGCGAAGTGGTTCTTTCCCCCAAAGAGTACGATCTGCTCATGCTGTTCGTGAGGAATCCCCATCGCGCTTTTAGCCGAGAAGATATTTATGAGCGCGTATGGCACGGTTATTACCCTTCGAAGTCGAAGGCTGTCGATATAGCCGTTGCGCGTTTACGGAAAAAGATGGGCTGGGACGCGGAGATCAAGGCCATCCGCAAATTCGGCTACCGATTCGATCCGCCATCTATGGGTTAATCCGTCATCTTTCCAGCCATCACCTCGCCTTTTCCCTGCGCGATTATCGTGATTCACGAGTGCGAGTTGTTGCCAGTTTGTTAGAATGGGGCATACTCGCAACAAATGTGTCCGAAGGAGAGATGCGCGCCCATGGAAATGACGAAAGAGCAGCTTGAGCTTATCGCCAATCAGCTGGCCACCATTAAGGAGCGGTCGCCGTTCTACGCGAAGAAGTTCGAAGGTATCGATGTCGCGGACGTGCGCACCCAGGCCGACTTCGAAAAGCTGCCCTTTTCCGAGAAAGATGACCTGCGCGCGGTGTATCCGCTGGGGTTGCAGGCGGTGCCCGACGAGGAAGTCGTGCGCATCCACAGCTCCTCGGGCACCACGGGCACGCCGGTTATCATCCCCTACACCCAGCAGGACGTCATCGACTGGGCCACGCAGTTCGCCCGCTGCTACGAGATGGCGGGCATCACCCCGCTCGACCGCATCCAAATCACCCCGGGCTACGGCCTGTGGACGGCCGGCATCGGTTTCCAGCTGGGCGCCGAGCGCCTGGGCGCCATGGCCATTCCCATGGGGCCGGGCAACACCGAGAAGCAGCTGAAGATGATGCAGGATCTGAAGTCCACGGTCATCTGCGCCACCAGCTCCTACGCGCTGCTTCTCGCCGAGGAGATCACCAAGCGCAACCTGCGCGACAAGATTCACCTGAAGAAGGGCGTCATCGGCTCCGAGCGCTGGGGCGAGAAGATGCGCAACCGCATTCAGGACGAGCTGGGCATCGAGATTTACGACATTTACGGCCTCACCGAGGTGTACGGCCCGGGCATCGGCATTTCCTGCGACGCTCACGACGGCATGCACATCTGGGACGACTTTGTCTACATCGAGATCGTCGATCCCGAAACCGGCGAGGTGCTGCCCGACGGCCAGGAGGGCGAGCTCGTGCTCACCACGCTGCGCAAGCAGGGCGCGCCGCTCATTCGCTACCGCACCCACGACCTCACGCGCATCGTGCCCGGCACCTGCGCCTGCGGCAGCCGCCATCCGCGCATCGCCACGCTCACCGGGCGCACCGACGATATGTTCAAGGTGAAGGGCTGCAACATGTTCCCGGCCCAGGTGGAGGAGGTCATCAAGGCCACCGACGGCACCAGCTCCGAATACCAGGTGATGATCGAGGCCGTCGATGGCCACGACGTGCTCACCGTGCTGTTCGAGACGCCGCTTGAAGGCGAGGCGCTGGCGCGCTGCGAGGAGGAGCTCGCGCTCATCTTCAAGGCGAAGCTCGGCTGCACGCCGGAGGCGAAGGGCGTGCCCATGGGCGAGCTGCCGCGTTCCGAAAAGAAGACCAAGCGCATCTTCGACAGCCGCTACTAAGCGCGCCGCATTCGAAAGGGGGCGAGAGCCATCATTACGAGCTTGAGTGAGAAGCAG
Source organism: Adlercreutzia sp. CNCM I-6207 (assembly GCF_977072305.1). Classification (NCBI taxonomy): domain Bacteria; kingdom Bacillati; phylum Actinomycetota; class Coriobacteriia; order Eggerthellales; family Eggerthellaceae; genus Adlercreutzia; species Adlercreutzia sp. CNCM I-6207. The sequence goes on along the minus strand of NZ_CDRVLZ010000002.1, from coordinate 90,485 downwards.
ACGATCCTCATCGTTGATGACTCGATGCTGAATCGCGCATTGCTTGCCGACATGATCGGCGATGCCTACCGCATCATCGAGGCGGAGGACGGCAAGCAGGCCGTGGCGGCGTTGCAGAAAGAGGGCGCGGGCATATCGCTCGTGCTGCTCGACTACGTCATGCCGCAGATGAACGGCTTCGACGTGCTGGAGGTCATGAACAAAAACGGCTGGATCAAGGACATCCCGGTCATCATGGTGTCCGCCGAGTCCGACGCCGCCTATATCGAACGCGCCTACGAGCTGGGCGTGACCGACTTCATCAACCGCCCCTACGACGTGAACATCGTCCGCCGCCGCGTCATGAACACGCTCATGCTGTACCAGAAGCAGCGCACGCTCATGGGCATGGTGGCCGACCAGGTGTACGAGCGCGAGAAGTCCAACAACCTCATGGTGTACATCTTGTCGCACATCGTGGAGTTCCGCAACGGCGAAAGCGGCATGCACGTGCTGAATGTGCAGGCCATGACCGAGATGATCTTGACGCAGCTCATGCGCCTGACCGATCAGTATCCGCTGACCACCGAGGACATCTCGCTTATCACGATGGCCTCCAGCTTGCACGACATCGGCAAGATCGCCATCCCCGAGGAGATCCTGAACAAGCCGGGCCGTTTCACCGACGAAGAGTTCGCCATCATGAAGACCCACTCCGCCGTGGGCTCCGATATGCTGGACGATCTGGAGCTGTACAAGGACGAGAAGCTAGTGAAGGTCGCGCGGGACATCTGCCGCTGGCACCATGAGCGCTGGGACGGCCGGGGGTACCCCGATGGCCTTGTGGGCGACGACATTCCCATATCGGCCCAGGTAGTTGCCCTGGCCGATGTGTACGACGCCCTTACGAGTCGCCGCGTTTACAAGCCGCCGTTCAGCCACGAAGAGGCCCTGCGCATGATTCGCGAAGGGGAGTGCGGCGCGTTCAACCCGCTTATTCTGGAATGCCTGACGGCGGTGGCGGGTGATTTGGAGAAGCGCCTGAACCACGGCATCACGGGCCGCGAGATTTCGATTGACTCGCTGCATTTGTCCGAGGCGACGCTGGATAACGGCGACGCCGAGGCCTCGAGCCGCACCCTCGAGCTGCTCGACTACGAGCGCATGAAGTACCACTTCTTCGCTTCCATGAGCAACGAGGTGCAGTTCGAGTTCACCGAAGAGCCGCCGATGATCGTGCTGTCCGACTGGAGCGACCACAAGCTCGATCTGCCCGAAATTATCATGGATCCCTACAACGATGAGGCTTTCTGCGCGACGTTCGGCAAGGAGAACCTGGAGAAGCTCAGCCGTCTTCTGCGCACCACCACCATTGATGATCCGGTGATCGATATGGAGATGGAAGCCACCGTGGGCGACGAGCTGCGTTGGTTCCATGTGCTGGCCCGCGCGCTGTGGTCGGGGCCGTCCGATCCGGTTTACCTGGGCTCTATCGGTAAGCTCATCGATATCGACGATCGCCAGGCTGAGCTGATCGACCTGCAGTTCAAGGCCTACCACGATCCGCTGACGGAAGTGGTCAACGGCGCCTTCGCCCGCAAGGTCATCGCCGAGCGCTTGGGCTCGGGGGAGGCGTGCGACCGTCATCGCGACCGTCATGTGCTGGCGTTGTGCGATCTGGATTTCTTCAAGCAGGCCAACGACACCTACGGCCACCAGTTCGGCGATCGCGTGCTGAAGCACTTCGCGGAGCGCCTGCAGGAAAGCGTGCGCGGTGAGGACGTCGTGGCTCGCGTGGGCGGCGACGAGTTCCTCTTGTGCATGGAATGCCCCGTCGACCCGCGTCCGCTGATCGACCGCATCCATCGGTCGCTTGAGGGTGACTTCGAAGGCTTCCCGCTGTCGGTTTCCATGGGTGTGGCCATTGCCGGTAGCGATGTGCGCGACTACGATGAGCTGTTCCGCCGGGCCGATGTAGCGCTGTATCACAAGAAGCGCGGTGGCCGCAGCGGGTACGTGTTTTACAGCGATTTGGACGAGAAAGAACGGGATTTGCTGCTTGAAGAGGCGCATACGGCGCTTTCGGGCATCGACAGAGACGAATCTGACCAGTAGACTGTCACCCAAGGGATAAAAGGAGACCGAGATGTCGTTGGAGATTGCTTACGCTGCCATGGGCGGCGATTTGGAAACCGTGCGCGGACGCTTGCTTACCGACGAGCGCATCGAGAAGTTCGCGAAGATCTTTTTGCAGGACACATCGATGCAGACGTTGGAAAGCGCTCTTGAGGCGGGCGACCTCCCCGAGGCCTATCGCGGTGCCCATACGCTGAAGGGCGTGAGCCGCGATTTGGGCTTCACGCCGCTGTTCGAAGCCGCCGCCGCCCTGTCCGATGCGCTGCGTTTGGATGACGCCGGCGTGCCGGCCAACATGGAAGCGGTTCCTGAGCTCATGCCGGCCGTGCGCGACGCCTATGCCCTGGTGGTCGACTCCATCGCCATCATCTAACAAAGGAACCCAGCGAATGACTGAAACAGACAACAAAACGAGGTACGGCCGCATTGCCGTGATTCTTATCGCGCTGGCCATAGTCATCGCCGCGCTCGTTTCGTTTATCGCGATGAACAACGAACGCATCTACGAGCAGAACACGAAGTACCTTCAGGGCTCCACCGAGCAGTCGGCGCGGCGCATCAGCGAGTGGATGACCGACTCTCAGACTGAGATCAAGCTCCTGTCCTCCATGTACGAGAGCACGCTTGCGAGCGTGGACGAGATTAGCGCTGCCGGTATCGAGCAGTTGGCGAACTACACGAAGTTCGATTACACGACGATTTCTCTCAGCGATGGCCTCACCGTCGATGACAAGGGCCAGGAGGCCGACGCGAGCGATCGCGAATACTTCGCGCGGGGCATGGAAGGCGAGTCGGGCGTCTGCGCGGTCGAGAATTCGCTGTTCTACAACGACCTCTCTGTCATTTTCTACACGCCGCTTTACTTTAAGGACGAAGTGGTTGGCGTCATTTGCGGCGCGTATCGGGAAGATTCCATGGAGAAGTTCCTGCGCACCTATATTTTCAACGAGCAGACCAACACCTACTTGCTCGATCGCAACGGCGACGTTATGGCCCACTCGTCCATCACCTATACCAGCGGGGTGAAAAACGCCGTCGATCTGTATCTCGAGGACGAATCCTCGGGCAATATCTCGCGCACCGAGCTGGAGGCGTCTTTGGAAAGCGGCGTGTCCGTCACCTTCAACTACAAGGGGGATTCGGGCGCGGGCACGGCGTACGTCATGCCCATCGAGAACTACGACTGGCTCATCATGCGCACCTTCCCCAGCTCTATCACCGACGGCATGCAGAGCAGGGCGAATGCGGCCGGTCTCATGTTGGTGGCCCTCGTTGGTGGCGCGTTGGCCCTGGTGGCGGGCTTCCTGCTCGTGCAGACCATGCGCCAGCGCCGTAAGCTCTTAAGCGAGAGCGCCCATGTGACGAGCATCGTGAACTCTTCGCTGGCGCTCTTCCAGCGCTTCGCGGTGATCGATCTGGTCGCTAACACCTACGAGTATCTGAAGGACGAGGGCATTAAGGACGACCTGCCGCGCAACGGCGAGTACCATATGTTCCGCTACTACTGGCAGACGCGCTTCTGCGACGACGAGGAAGCCGAGCGCATGAAGACCGAGCTCACGCCGGAGCACATTCGCGAGCATCTGACGCCGGACACGACGTATCTGCACTTCGAGTATCGCCTGAAGGATCCCGACACGGGCGAGGTTCGCTGGTTGCAGGCCTCCATGCTGCCGCTGCAGCGCGACGCCTCCGACCAGGTGACGAGCGTGCTGCTTTCGGTGCAGGATGTCACCGACGTGAAAGAGCGCGAGATTGCGAACCACAACGCGCTGGAAGACGCGTTCCGCGAGGCCGAGCGCGCCAGCCGTGCCAAGACCGACTTCCTCAATTCCATGAGCCACGACATTCGCACGCCCATGAACTCCATCATGGGACTGACGGCCATCGCCTCGATGTATCTGGACGATCCGGAGCGCGTGAAGGACTGCCTCACGAAGATCACCACCTCGAGTCGTCACTTGCTCGGGCTCATCAACGAGGTGCTCGACATGGCGAAGATCGAGAGCGGGAACTTGGGGCTGTCGGAAGAGGACTTCGACCTGCCGGAGACGGTGGAAAGCCTCATGTCCATCATGACGCCCCAGATCAACGACAAGAAGCTGAACCTGAAGGTGGAAATCGCCGACATTCAGCACGAGCACGTGGTGGGCGATCCCATGCGCCTGCAGCAGGTGTTCGTGAACATCATGGGCAACTCGGTGAAGTTCACGCCCGAAGGCGGTACCGTGAGCCTGCGCATCAAGGAGCTGCCGAGCCGCGTGAAGGGCTCGGGCTGCTACGAGTTCACGTTCTCCGACACAGGCTGCGGCATGTCCGAGGACTTCGTGAAGACGGTGTTCGAGCCGTTTACGCGCGCCAACGATTCGCGCGTCACGAAGGTGGAGGGCACCGGCCTTGGCATGTCCATCGTGCGCTCGGTGGTGAACCTGATGAACGGCACCATCGACGTGAAGAGCAAGCTCGGCGAGGGCACCACCTTCACGGTGACGGTGTACATGAAGCTGCGCGACGGCGACGACCAGGATCTGACGCCTCTGGAGGGTCTGCGGGTGCTGGTGGCCGACGACGAGGAGGCTGCCGCTGAAAGCGCTTGCGAGGTGCTGAAGTCCATCGGCATGGAGCCCGACTACGTGTTGTCGGGCGAGGACGCCGTTGAGGCGGTGCGCCATTCGGTCGAGGATGAGCGCAGCTACGTAGCCGTTATTCTTGATTGGAAGATGCCGGGCAAAAGCGGCATCGAGGCGGCCCGCGAGATTCGCGAGATTGTCTCCGACGACATGCCCATCATCATCCTGTCGGCCTACGACTGGACGGCCGTCGAGCAGGAGGCCCGTTCGGTGGGTGTGGACGCCTTCATTGCCAAGCCGCTGTTCAAGAGCCGTCTCGTGCATGTGATGAAGGGCCTGCTCACGTCCGAAGAGGAGAGCGAGCCGACCAGCGAGTACGAGGTGCTCAAGCAGAGCGACTTCAGCGGGCATCGTGTGCTTTTGACCGAGGACAATTCCATCGCCGCCGCCATTGCCCTGGACATCATGGGCATGACGGGCTTGGAAGTGGATCATGCCGAGAACGGCCGCATCGCGGTGGAGAAGCTGCTCGATGCGGAGCCGGGCTACTACGACTTGGTGTTCATGGACATTCAGATGCCCGTGATGAACGGCTATGAGTCGGCAAGCGCTATTCGCGCCGCCGCCGAGGGCAAGGGCCTTGATGATACGACGATTACGCCGCGCCCCGATTTGGGCGAGATTCCCATCGTGGCGCTGACGGCCGATGCCTTCGCCGATGATGTGGCCCGTGCTCGTGCCGCCGGCATGAACGCCCATATGTCCAAGCCTATGGAAATCGAGCTTCTGGTGAAGACCCTGAAGGAGTGGCTGTAGCGGTTTGGCGCGCAGACTGACATACCGCCGCGCGGCGACCGTCGTTGCCGTGGCCCTGATGCTGGCGTGCGCGGCTTTGCTGGTGGCGTGCGGCGGCTCGTCGGGAGGCTCGGGGGGCACGGGCGGATCCGGCATTCCCGGAGGCTCGGGCGACCCGAACAATGGCGAGAGCACTACTTCGGGCCCGGCCTACTCCGTGCCCGGTTCGGTGGCTCTGGTCGCCTTCAACGAGGGCGCCGCCCAGACCGGCAACGAGTGCGCCATCGACACCTCGCAGCTGGCCCAGGGCGTCGTGGGCGCTTCCGCGAGAAACGATGCGCGCCTGAAGTTCCAGGTGGTCAAGGGCGAGATGAGCTACAACTACGATTTGCCCGGCGACGGCACGCCCATCATCGTGCCCATCAACATGGGCGATGGCCCCTACACCTTTCGCGTTATGCAGAACACCTCAGGTAACAACTACGTGGAGCTGTTCAGCGTCATCGAGAACGTGAACCTTTCCAGTGAGACGGCGCCCTTCCTCGTGCCGAACATGTTCGTGAATTACAACGAGTCCTCCGCCGTGGTGGCGAAGGCGCGCGAGCTGGCCCAGGGCGCTGCCAATCAGGGCGATGTCGTGCGCAACATCTACCAGTGGGTGGTGGACAACATCACCTACGATCACGACAAGGCCGCCCAGTTGGCCTCGGCCACAGGATACGTGCCCGATCCGGACGCAACGTTGGCCTCGGGGACGGGCATCTGCTTCGACTACGCATCGCTGGGCGCGGCCATGCTGCGCAGCCTTGGCATTCCCTGCCAAGTGATTACCGGCTACGTTTCTCCTGATGATGTGTACCATGCATGGAACATGGTATATATTGACGGAGAATGGATAAGCGTCGAGATAAGCATTAAGCCGAACAGCTGGACGCGCGTAGATTTGACCTTTGCCGCCAGTGGCGCCGCAAGCACCATTGGCGACGGCACGAGCTATACCGATCGTTACACCTACTAGAAGAAGGGCAGGGGACGCCATGGCCAAACCAAAACTCGATAGCGCAGGCATCAGCCTCTTCTGCGAGAGCGTTGCCATGATGCTGGCGGCGGGCATCCAGACTGACGAGGCCGTGGGAATGCTCTCCGAGGACATTGGGGATGTGGCTCTGCAGGCGACCTGCGAGAGCGTTTACGGGCGCCTGTGCGCCGGGGATACGCTGGCGGTCGCCATGAAGGCGTCCGGCGCCTTCCCCCGCTACGCCGTGGATATGGTGGGCGTGGGCGAGGCCTCGGGCCGCCTGGAGGAAGTGCTGCGCTCCCTCGGCGTCTACTACGACGAGGAGGACCGCCTCTTCGCGAAGATTCGCTCGTCGGTGGGCTATCCGGCGGCGCTGCTGTGCATCATGAGCATCATCTTGGCCTTCACGGTTATCATCATTCTGCCGGTGTTCGAGGACGTGTACGTTTCCATGGCTGGCTCGCTCACCGACGGCTCCTCGGGGGCCGTGGGCGTGTCGGTGGCTATCGGCTGGGTGGCCCTCGGCATCACGCTCATCTGCGCTATCGTGGCTGTGGGCGCTGCCATCGCCTGCCGCTCGGAAGCGGGGCGCATCGCGGTGATGCACCTTATGGAGAAGTTCCCGGCCACCCGTCCCGCTATGGAGCAGCTGGCCGTGTCCCGGTTCGCCTCGGCGCTGGCCGCCTACACCGCCTCGGGCATCAACACCGACGAGGCCATGCGGCGCGCCATCGAGGTGGTGGAGCACGAGGGGCTTAAGGTGAAGGCCACGGCCGCCTACGGGCTGATGATTGACGCGGAAAGCCCGCGCTCGCTCGCTCAGGCCATCAGCGAAGCCGAGGTGTTCGAGCAAATTCACGCGCGCCTGCTCACCATCGGCACGCGCTCCGGCTCGCTGGACGCGGCGCTCGATCGCCTGTCGGCCAACTTCTTCGACGACGCCATTCTGCAGATTGATGCCGCCATTGACAACATCGAGCCGGCTTTGGCCGCCTTTCTCACCATTGCCGTGGGGGCCACGCTCATCTCGGTCATGCTGCCGCTGATCGGCATCATGGGTTCGATCGGCTAGCCATCATGATTCACGGTAAGACAGCCCAGATGCAGCAGCGGCGCACCCGGCGGGTGGTTGCCGTCATCGCGGCCGTGGTGCTGGCCGTGCTGCTGTGGTTTGCCTGGGATATGACGAGCGCCCAGACCGAGGCCCAATCGGCGGCTTCGGTGCGCACGGCGGTGCTGGATGCGGCCATGCAGTGCGCGGCGGTGGAAGGGGCCTATCCGGCGCGCCTCAGCTATTTGGAAGAGCATTACGGGCTCATTGTGAACCACCAGGATTACGCGGTCACCTATGAGGCCTTCGCCTCCAACGTGCCGCCCAGCGTGGTGGTGGTGCCGCGATGACCGAGAAGCTGAAAGGGGCGACCCGGCTCGCCTCGTCGAGCAAGACCTACGGGGCCGGCGGTGTGCGGCGTCAGCGCGAGCGCGATTTCGGGCGCGTGTTCACAGGGCTTCTGTTCGCGCTGTTCGTGGCGACGCTGCTGATGGCCATCCTGGCCGGCACCGACGTGTATCGCGGGCTGAACCGCGAGGGAGACGCGGCCGACAACCAGCGGCTCTCGCTTACGCTGCTTGCCAACGATGTGCGGGCCAACGACCAGATTGATGCGGTGGCCTGCGCTTGGGTGACCGAAGAGGGAGTCGACATGGTCGTCGCCCAAGGCCGCGAGGAGCTGGGGCTGCCCGAAGCAGCCGGCGCCAGCGACACGCGCTGCCTTTTGGACGGCCCGGCCCTGGTGCTGCGCGAGACGCTGCCCTCCGGGGTGTACGAGACGCGCCTGTACCGCTACGACGGCGTCATCATGGAGGAGTACGCCCTGGCCGATGCCCCCTACGACCCGTCGAAGGCCACGGCCATCGTGCGGTCGTCCGTCTTCGACTTCTCCTACGGGGGAGGATTGCTGACCATCGTCACCGATGCCGGACAGACGTCGGTGGCTCTGCGCGCGGCGGGAGGTGATGCGTGATGGCCGGAGGATCCGAGAGTCGTCGCTCCATGGCGTCCGCTTCTGTGGCCGCCCATAGGGCCGAGGCGAATGTCGCCGACGCGCGCCTGGCCCGTTACAACGACCGCATCGGACGCGTACGCAAGGAGCGGGCCGTGTGGCCCGGCGCCGCCTTCATCGTGGAGGCGCTGCTTCTGCTCGTGTTTCTGACGGGCTCGCTGGCGGTGCTCATGAACCTGAACGCCGAGGCCGACCGCATAGGTCGCGAGAGCGCCGATCTGATGGACGGGCTCGTGCTGGCCTCGAATGTGGCCGAGGAGTTCGCCGCCGATCCGATTGCCTTCAAGGAAGCCTACGAGGCCGACCCCATGGCCGATCGCTGGTTGTCGCAGCCGGCGCACGAGGTAGAGAACGGCTCCGACCTCTTGTCTGCCGAGTGCACGTTTCGCACCGAGGACACCGAAGCCGGGACGATGCACTACCTGACGCTTGAGGTGTGGAAGGTGCGGGTTCTTAATGACTCGGCCAAGGCAGCCGAGGAAGGCATTGGATTTGCCCCTGGCGGTCTTTGCTTCGAGAAGTGGGAAGAGAGCCCCGTGTACGCGCTGGAGACGTCGCGCTATGTGCCCGCCGACGGTGCCCGTACCGCCCGTTCGGCTACCGGTGCGGCCGACGATGCGACGCGGTCGGTCGTGCTGGATGATCCTGCGGCGCCGCCCGTGGTGGGCGCGACCGGCGGTCCGGCCGCCGATGGCGCGGACGCGGCTCCAACCGAAGGGGAGGTGTCCCATGGCTAAGCCCCACGGTTCGGTGCGCATCGGTCCTATCAGCCTGTTCACCCTCATCATCGTGCTGTGCCTGGCCGTGCTCACGGTGCTTTCCGTCACGACATCGCTGGCGGAGCTTTCCACCACCGAGCGCCAAGCGGCCACGACCACAGAGACCTATCAGCTAGAATCCGTCGGCCAGCAGTTCGTCGCCGACGTGGACGCCGCGTTGGCTGAAGGCACATTGGAGGACGTTCTGCAGCGCTACAGCGATTCGACTGTCCGCGACGGCGAGCTCATCTCGGCTACGTTCTCGATGGAAAGCGGTCGCACGCTGGCCATCGTGCTGCGGATTCAAAACAATACCTACACCATTGAGCAATGGAAAGTCACAGCGGAATGGATCGACGACGGCACAGGCGAGAACCTGTGGCTCGGCTAGAAAGATAAGGAGAGCTTCTATGGAACTGAAGGCACTGCTGCAGGAAATGATCGACAAGAAGGCCTCGGATGTCTTCATCGTCGCGGGCCTGCCGCTGACCTACACCGCCGATGGCCGTCAGGTGCGCATGGACATGGCGCCGCTCATGCCCGCCGATACTAAGGAGCTGGTGGACGCCATCTACGAGCTGTCCGGCCGCGACGAGCAGATCTTCACGGACGGCCACAACCATGACGACGACTTCTCCTTCGCCGTGCCGGGCATGGGGCGCTTCCGTGTGAACGTGTTCCGCCAGCGCGGGTCTTTGGGCGCCGTCATTCGCGTCATCCCCTTCACGCTGCCCAACCCCGCCGACTACCACATCCCCGACGACGTCATGGCCTGCGCCGACTTCCAGAAGGGCCTCGTGCTGGTCACCGGTCCTGCGGGCGCCGGCAAGTCCACGACGCTGGCCTGCATCATCGACAAGCTGAACAAGGCGCGCACGGGGCACATCATCACCATGGAAGACCCCATCGAGTACGTGCATCGCCACGAGGGCTGCATCGTCACCCAGCGCGAGATTCCCTCCGATGTCGCCACCTACGCCGAGGCGCTGCGCAGCGCGATGCGCGAGGCGCCGGACGTCATCCTGCTCGGCGAGATGCGCGACCAGGAGACCATCGGCACCGCTATGACCGCCGCCGAGATGGCCCAGCTTCTATTCTCCACCCTGCACACCACGGGCGCCTCCTCCACGGTGGACCGCATCATCGACGCCTTCCCGGCCAACCAGCAGCGCCAGATTCGCATGCAGCTGTCGCTTGTGCTGCAGGCCGTGGTGAGCCAGCAGCTCGTGCCCACGGTGGACGGGGGTATCGTACCCGTCTTCGAGATCATGACCGCCACGCCGGCCATCCGCAACCTCATCCGCGAGGAGAAGACCCATCAGATCGACTCGGTTATCGCCTCGTCGTCCGGCGCCGGCATGCGCACCATGGACCAGAGCCTGCACCGCCTGGTGAAAGAGGGCACGATTTCCAAGGAAGTGGCCTTGCAGCACGCCATCCACCAGGAAGCCCTGAAGAAGCGCTTCGAAACAGAAGGGATGTAAGTTGAGCAACTACGATTGGAAGTGCGGTAAAGAGTACCGCGAGATTCGCTACGAGTTGTGCGATGGGGTGGCGAAGATCTCCATCAATCGGCCCGAGCGGCGCAACGCGTTCACCCCGCTGACGGTGATGGAGATGTACGACGCCTTCTCCGAGGCGCGCGATGATGCGTCCGTGGGCGTCATTCTGCTGACCGGCGTGAACCACGGCGGCCGCCACGAGGACGAGGCGTTCTGCTCCGGCGGCGACCAGAAGAAGCGCGGCAACGGAGGGTACGTGGGCGAGGACAACATCCCGCGCCTGAATGTGCTCGATTTGCAGCGGCTCATCCGCGTAGTGCCTAAGCCCGTCATCGCCATGGTGAACGGCTACGCCATCGGCGGAGGGCATGTGCTCTCTATTCTGTGCGACCTCACCATTGCGGCCGATACGGCGAAGTTTGGCCAGACCGGGCCTAAGGTGGGCTCTTTCGATGCCGGCTACGGCGCGGGGTATCTGGCCGCCATCGTGGGTCAGAAAAAGGCTCGCGAGATCTGGTACCTCTGCCGCCAGTACACGGCCGACGAGGCGTTGGAAATGGGCCTCGTGAACAAGGTCGTGCCCTTCGACGATTTGGAAGACGAGTGCATGGCCTGGGCCGCCGAGATGATGCAGTTTTCCCCCACAGCCCTGCGCTTCATGAAGGCATCGTTCAACGCCGCCACCGACGGCCTTGCGGGTCTGCAGCAGCTGGCCGGCGACGCCACACTTCTGTACTACACCACCGACGAGGCCAAAGAGGGCCGCGACGCCTTCAAGGAGAAGCGCGCCCCCGACTTCACCCAGTTCCCGAAGTTTCCGTAGGATGCTTCGCCCCCCTGCCGCAGCCGGCGGGGGGCTTCCTGTGCCCTGTTCAGCTTATCGCGCCCAAGGAGTTCCACGAGCCGTTCATGATCGATATCTTCGAAAGCACCGCGCAGTTGCGCCCTGAGGCCGTGTTCTTCACGGCGGTCGATCGGCGCGGCAACGAGACGGCCTACACCTATCGCCAGGCGAGGCTCATCGCCTCTCAGCTCGCGCGGCGGCTGCGGGATAAGGGCGTCTTCCCAGGCGATGCGGTGGCGGTGGATCTGCCGAACGGCCCCATGTACGTGTTCCTTGCCTTGGCGGCGGCCTACGGGGGGTTCGCCCTGGTGGCGCTGAACCACCGGCTGACCGACGCCGAGAAGCTCACGCGCGTGCTGGAGCTGGAACGGGCGGGGCTGCGCGTGGCCTACACGGTGGACGCGGCCGGCGAGCCCAAGCTCTTCGAGGCGGTGTGCAACTCGCTTCTGCGCAACGAGCGGGCGGGACGGGTGGACGACTCTCTCGGCGGCTCAGTCGAGGATGCCATCCACTTCGCCGAACGAGCCGCCCATGTCTTCGATTCCAGCCATCGGGCCCTCATCATGTTCACCTCCGGCACGACGGGCAAGCCCAAGGCGGCCGAGCTCACCTGGGGCAACCTCGTGGAGGCGTCGAAGGCGTCGAACCGGGTGCTTTCTGGGCGCGTTCGGGGGCGCGGCCTGTGGCAAGCGGTGCTGCCGTTTTTCCACGTGGGCGGTTTTCAGGTGCTTGTGCGCAGCGTCTGCAGCCGCTGGCCTCTGCGTATTTACGAGCGCTTCGACGCGGCGGCGGTGCTGCGTGACGCCGAGGTGATGCACGCCACCCATATCTCGGTGGTGGACAAGATGCTGCAGGACATGCTGAATGCGCGGCCGAGCGCGCTGGCCCAGTACGAGTGCGTGCTGCTCGGCGGCGGCCCGCTGAACGCGAAGACCGTGGCCCGGGCTCTGGAGGCCGGCGGGCGCGTGTATGCCAGCTACGGCATGACCGAGACGTCGAGCCAAGTGGCGAACACGCTGATCACGCCCCAGTTCACGGGAGGTATGCGGCTTCTGCCAGGTTATTCGGCCCGTATTGTGGAACCGGACGCAGCCGGCTTCGGCCGTTTGGCCCTGCGCGGGCCGGGGGTGTTCGGCGGCTACGCCAACGCTCGGGCGCCCTTCACCGTGGACGGTTTCTTCCTCACGGGCGATACGGCGGCGCTGCACGACGGCTGCCTTTACGTGCGCGAGCGCACCGGCGACATGTTCATTTCCGGCGGTGAGAACGTGTACCCGGCCGAGATCGTCGATGCCCTGGTGCGCATTCCCGGCGTGGCCGACGCCTACGTGTTCGGCCTGCCCGACGCGCGCTGGGGCCGGCGCCCGGCAGCGGTGGTAGAGCTGACGCCGGACGCCCCGCTCATCAGCACGCGCACGCTGCGGGAGGCCCTTTCCCAGCGGCTGTCGAAGTTGTACGTGCCCGAGCAGATCTCCATTGTGGACGAGCTGCCTCGCTCGGGCATCGGTAAGATCGATCGCGCCGCTTGCGAGGCGCTGTTCCACGAGAACATCGACATTCGGCGCGTGGTGCTGCATCATGGGCGCCTGCCGTTTTCCAAGCCCTTCAAAACGCCGAAGGAGACGCTGACCTACCGCGACACGGTGATTGTCGAGGTGATCGATCGCAAGAGCCGCGTAGGGCTGGGGGAATGCACGGCCTTCGACACTGATTGGTATCTGCCCGAGACCCTCGGCGACGATCTGCGCGTGCTGCGCGACGTGCTGGCGCCCCGGGTCATCGCCGGCACGTACCTGCACCCGCGCGAGGTGGCGGCCGACCTGTTCTCGCTGGAAGGTGCGGAGGCGTTCCCCATGGCGGTGAGCGCTTTGGAGATGGCCTGCTGGGACTTGTACGGCAAGGTTACGGAAAAACCCCTGTGGAAGCTGCTCGGCGAGGAGTTCGACCGTATGAACCGGGTCGCTGCGGCCCTCGAGGGAGACGACGCCGCTGTGGCTTTGGCGCACTCCGGGGATCGACGCGGGGCGACGCGCAAGGTGTACAGCGGCGCGGTGGTGGGCCTGGGCACGCCCGCCCAAACGGTGGCCGAAGTGCGCGAGTGCGTGGACGCGGGCTACCAGCGCATTAAGTTGAAGGTGGCTCCCGGTCGGGGGCTTCCGGCGGTACGCGCGGTGCGTCGGGCGTTCCCGCATCTGCTTATCACCCTGGACGCGAACCAGAGCTTCGGCCTGCACAACCTGGCCGAGCTGCGCTCCTACGACGAGCTGGATATCGGCTGGATCGAAGAGCCACTGAACCTGGCCGCCGCCGGGGGCGAGCGGGCTTTGCGAGACCCTTTCACCCGACTCGCGTCGTTCCAGCATACGCTGGCCATGCCCATCTGCGTGGACGAATCCTTCGTGAACGCCGAAGAGGCCGCCGGCTTGTTCGAGCATCCCGAGTTGCGCTGCGCCATGGTGAAGATCGGGAAGTTCGGCGGCATCGAGCGGTCGCTCGCCTTCGTGCACCGAGCGCTGGCCGAGGGCCGCGAGGTTTGCATGAGCGGCATGTACGATACCGGCGTGTCGCGGTTTGCCCACGCGGCCTTCCAAACGCTGCCCGGAGTGGTCATCCCCGGCGATCTGGGCGCCACGGCGCGCTACTTCGACGCCGACCTCACGGTGCCTGCCTATACCGCCCCCGACGGCATCATCACGCTGAACGCCCCGGGCCACGAGACGGGCATCGGCTGCTCGCTGAATGCCGCAGCGGTGGCCGCCGTTCGGCAGCATCGCTATGTCATCGAGTAGGCGCGGACGCACCTGGCTCATCTGGCAGGCCTTCTCCCTAAAATCGTGAATTTTGAGCCAATTAACCGCAAGGCAACAATCGTTCAGGCGCACCATTTATACTTTGATCTATCGTTGAAACACTAAGACGGAGGATTTCATGGGCGGCTTTTTCGGAGCGGTTTCCAAGCGCGACGTGGTGATGGATGTTTTCTTCGGCGTCGATTACCACTCGCATCTCGGCACGCGTCGAGCGGGCATGATCGTGCTTGACCACGAGGATGGCTACCAGCGTCAGATTCACTCTATCGAGAACACGCCGTTCCGCACGAAATTCGAGGACGACATCGTGCGCTTCCACGGCACGAGCGCCATCGGATGCATCTCGGACGCCGACCCGCAGCCGCTGCTCGTGCGCTCGCATTTGGGCACCTTCGCTATCACGACCATCGGTGCCATCAACAATGCCGAGGCCTTGGTGGAAGAGTATTTCGAGGATCACGATGCGCAGTTTATGGCGCTCAGCTCTGGCGCGGTGAACTCAACCGAGCTGGTGGCGGCGCTCATCAACCAGAAGGATGACCTGGTCGCCGGCATCCAGTATGCCCAATCGAAGATTGACGGTTCGCTCACGCTGCTCATTATGACCGAGGACGGCGACATCATTGCGGCCCGCGACTTCATGGGTCGCTTGCCGGTGCTTGTGGGCGCCGACGATGACGGCCACTGCGTTGCCTTCGAGAGCTTTGCCTATCACAAGCTGGGCTATCACGACGAGTACGAGCTGGGCCCGGCGGAGATCGTGCGGCTTACGCCCGATGCGGTTGAGGTACTCTCGCCGGCGCGCGACGAGATGAAGATGTGCGCGTTCATGTGGGTGTACTACGGCTACCCGAACTCCAACTACGAGGGTATGAACGTGGAAGTGATGCGCTACCGCAACGGTGCCATCATGGCTCGCGACGAGGCAGCGCGCGGCGCGTGCCCCGAGGTGGACTTCGTGGCCGGCGTGCCCGATTCCGGCATCCCCCATGCCATCGGCTATTCGACCGAGAGCAAGATGCCCTTCGGTCGTCCGTTTATCAAGTACACACCCACCTGGCCGCGGTCGTTCATGCCGGCGAACCAGGATCTGCGCAACAAGATCGCCAACATGAAGCAGGTGCCGGTGCCCGAGCTCATCCGCGACAAGAAGCTCTTGTTCGTGGATGACTCCATCGTGCGCGGCACCCAGCTGCGCGAGACGGTGAACTTTCTGTACGACTCCGGTGCCGCTGAGGTACACATGCGCAGCGCGTGCCCGCCCATCATGTACAGCTGCAAGTATCTGAGCTTCTCGTCTAGCAAGTCGGACATGGATCTCATCGCACGCCGGGTGGTCGACCAGCTGGAAGGCGAGGAGGGCGTGGCGCACCTGTCCGAGTACGCCGACGCCCGCACCGAGCGCGGCCAGTGCCTGCTGAAGACCATCTGCGAGGACATGGGCTTCGATTCCCTGAGCTACCAGAGCCTCCAGGGCATGATAGAGGCCATCGGCATCGACCCAGAGAAAATCTGCACCTACTGCTGGGATGGCCGGGAATAGCTAGCGCATGAACGCATCGGCCTCTTCGAGGTCGGTTGCCTGGGTTTCGACTTGTTTGCAATCGAGGGCGGCGGCTTCGGCTGTCGCCCTTGCTTTTTGGGCTGCGATCTTTTCAGCGCGCAGGGGCAAATACTCGCTGACGACGATGCCGACGAAGATGAGGGCGAATCCCAGGTAGGCGGAAATCGCCGGCGCCTCGCCCAAGAGCAGGATGGAGAACGTCACGCCGAACACCGATTCGGTGGCCAGAAACAGCGCTGCCTGGGCCGGATCAACGCGGGCCACGGCGGCGTTTTGCAATCCTAGGGCCACGCAAGAGGCGAACACGGTGATGTAGATGAGGCTCATCCAAGTGTCGGCGCCCAGCTGGCTGAAGTCAGGCATGGGCTCGGTGATAAGCCCGGTGATGAGGCCCAGCAGGCCCGCCACGATGAACTGAATGACCGTGAGCAGCATCATAGAGCGTCCCGGCGCGTACTTCGCCGTGTACAGCACGTGGAAGCTGAGCCAGAGAGCCGAGGCCAGCGTGATGAAGTCGCCGAAGCGCAGCGAGAACTCGCCGATGCCGGCATAGGCCACGCAGCCCACGCCGGTGACGCACAGGATAGCCGCCGCAATGTTGTAGCGGGTCGGGCGCTTCCGAATGATGATCCATCCGAGGAAGGGGATGATCACGCAGTACAGCGTGGTGAGAAACGAGCTGTTGGAGGCGGTGGTGTCCGTGAGTCCCGTGGAGTTGAACCAGTAGGAGAGGAACAGAAAGACGCCCAGCACCGCGCCGTCGCGCAGATGTCCGCGCTTGTTGCGGGCGAAGGCGCGGGAGATGCGCGGTGCCGTGGCAATGCCGAGGATGATGCCGGCCAGGGTGAAGCGGACGCCTACGATCCACGCGGGCGGGAACTCGTCGACGGTGGACTTGATGACCACCGTGCCCATGCCCCAAATGGCGGCCGCCAAAAGCAGCGCCGCCTTGTAGGCCCACGAGGGCAGTCCGTTTTGTCTGATCTGGGAAAGCATAGGCGGCATCATAGCACGGAGTAGGGTGGTCGTCCGTGTACGATGCGACAAATCGTGTTGGAGGCTATTGGGACGGCGAACATGTGCAGGAATTGTGCCGAATGAGGTGAAGTGTGATCGAAGACTTGCAATTCGCGCTCAGGCGAGTAATATATATCCTTGCCCTTTGAGGTAACCCATTGCGGGGTGGAGCAGTCTGGTCAGCTCGTCGGGCTCATAACCCGAAGGTCGGTGGTTCAAATCCGCCCCCCGCGACCAAGAATTGTCAGCCGCTGAGTTCGCTCGGCGGCTTTTTTGTTTAGCATGAGAAGTGCGATGGGCTTGGGGAAGACGTTCTTGGGGATGCCTTTTTGGACGCGATAAGTCGACGATCTCTCGGCACATCCAAAATGTTTTCGATGAGGGAGAACTCGAAGAATGCTCAACTGTTGCAAATTTTGCAACAGTTCAAGTCGAGGGAGGGCGCGAGGTTGAGCGTCTGGTCGAGCACTACAACCTCGATGTCATCATCTCTGTAGGTTATCGCGTGAAGTCCCAGCAGGGCGTTCGTTTTCGGCAATGGGCTACGTGCGTTCTCAAGGAGTACGCTGTCAAAGGTTTCGCGCTCGATGATCGCCGGCTCAAGGACGGTCGCAGCCGCTATTTCCGCGAGCTGCTGCAGCGGGTTCGCGATATTCGTTCTAGCGAACGCAACCTCTATCAGCAGGTAACGGACATTTATGCGACGGCCATCGACTATGATCCGAAATCCTCTATGATGCGCACGTTCTTCGCTACCGTGCAGAACAAACTTCATTACGCTGTTCACGAGCGCACGGCGGCTGAGGTCATCTACGACCGCGTCGACCGCGACAAGCCGCTTGTGGGTATGACGACGTTCGATGGCGACTACCTCACTAAAGCTGACGTATGCATTGCGAAAAACTATCTCACCGAAAAAGAGTTGCAAACGCTCAATCTGCTGGTCGCTCGTTTTCTCGATTATGCCGAATTGCAGGCTCTAGAAGAGCGAGCGATGACCATGGCCGAATGGGTTGAAGAGCTTGATCGGGAAATCGTCAACTCGCGTCGAGCGCTGCTCGAAGGGCATAGAGCCATCTCCCACAAGCAGGCTATCGAGAAAGCCGAGAAGGAGTTCGAAGCTTACCAACGCTGTCGGTTCAGATGATGTATGAGATGCTCCGCGATAAAGGTGCCCGCAAGTCTGGCGCTATAAGTGCTGTTGATGTCGATCGTTTTATAACGCGCATGCGCCCTGAGGAAAGGGTTGCGCGCGCTGAGAGCTTTGCACAACGATGGGAGATCGAGAGGTAGTAGGCTCTTTGTCGCCGTAGCCATGGTTCCTCCCGTGCAGCTTGGGTGGCGGATGGACCCTGAACGAACTGCGCAAGGAGACGTTCTTCTCAGGGCTTGCTTGGCGTGTAGTAGATACGATTAGTGGTTGAGCCTTCAGCGACGAGCAACCTGCCATCAGCAAATTGAGGGATCAAGTGTCGTGGTGTCCGTTCACTGATTTCAAGCTCTGCGGCGACCTCAAGGATTGCCCGTTCTCGTGCGTTACGGCCGGTAGCCGCCTATTGGAATTTAAGCAAGAGGTTGGACAGTGCCAGCGAAGAGAGTTCCACTGAATCTTGGTAGATGGCGTGACGCTCATAGTGGTGCCTACTGGATGGATGGAAGGAAGGCGGGTGCGTTCTTCCGATTTTTCCGTTGTCCGTATTAACTGAATATGAGAAAATATTCAGTGTAAACGGACAATGAGAAGGTGGTGGGGGTGCAGGCTATCATTGACTTGGCGGAATCGAGCAGCGGCCTGGTGACGACGGCGCAGGTTGTGGACGCCGGGATTCCCCGTGCGCGAATTTCGGACATGGTGAAGGCGGGCAAGCTTGAGCGTGTGCAGCGTGGCGTCTACCGCATGGCGGACGCATGGGAGGACGAATTTCTTGCCGCACAGCTCCGCTTCCCCAAGGGCATTCTCTCGGATGGAACTGCTCTCTACCTTCATGGCTACGCTGACCGCGTGCCGTTTCAGCTTACGATGACCTTCCCGCGCTCGTACGGAGCTACCAAGGTGCGTGAGGCGGGCATCGAGGTGCGCACGTGCGCGGATGAGGTGCTCGGCCTGGGGCTTACGACGGTCAGAACCCCGTACGGCAACGAAGTGAGCGCCTATGACCTGGAGCGCACGCTCTGCGACATCGTCCGGGGGCATCGCGCCGTTGACGTGCAGGTGGTCAACCCGGCGATGAAGCAGTACGTCCGCAGCCGCGAGAAGGACGTCCAGAAGCTGCTGGGCTACGCGCGGGCGCTTGGTGTGGAGAAAAAGATACGAAACTACCTGGAGGTGCTGCTGTGAGAACTAAAAATGCGATGCAGCTCAAGGCCATCATCAGCAATCGCGCCAAGGAAGGAGGGGTGCCCCCGCAGCTCGTGATGCAGAGTTACCTGCTTGAACGGTTGCTCGAGCGGATATCCCTCTCGCCCTGGCGTGACAGCGTTGTCGTCAAGGGAGGCGTGCTCATCAGCTCGCTGATGGGCGTTGACAGGCGGAGCACCAAGGACCTCGACGCGACGGTTCGCGGCTTCCCGCTTACCCACGAGAATGCAGAGAGGGCGTTCCGCGAGATCGCGGCCGTGGAGGCCGATGACGACTTCTCGTTCGAGTTCGTCCGCACGGAGGACATACGCGAGACAGATGACTACCCGGGCATACGCGTGCACCTGTTGGCCAGTTATGAGAAGATGCGCTCGCCTGTCACCGTCGATGTGACCACGGGCGACAAGATCACGCCCGACGCTGTCGAGTACAGCTATCCTCTCATGTTCGACAACCGCTCACTCTCGCTAATGGCTTACCCGCTCCCCACCACGCTGGCGGAAAAGTTGGAGACGGTCGTGAGCCGCGGCATCGCGAACACACGCCCGCGCGACTACTACGACCTGCGCATGCTCTGGCTCACAAGGAGGGCGGAGGTGGAGCCAGACGTGCTCCGGGACGCCCTTGCGGCTACATCCGGGAAGCGCGGCACGCTTGCCGCGATGGGCAGCTACCGCGCGGTGATGGCCGAGGTGGCCTCCGACGCCGTCATGCGGGATCGATGGGCGGCGTACGCCCGCAAGTATCCGTACGTGGGCGACATGACCCTCGCCGGGACATGCGAGACGGTTGTAGCGATCATGGAGGCCATTGACTGGCAGGCGTGCTTTGCTGAGTAGCTACTGCGCAATACTGAGTAATCAATCATTACGCAATATGTAACACTGTTGTGGGTCGCGAGAGCTTTGACCCCCTCCATCCAACAACCCGTCACGGCAGAGTTTTTGAAGGGTGGCGAAAGCGGTTTTGCAGGTAACGCCCGCGGCGTCAACGAGAGCCTTCGTCGTCCTACTTTCCTTGCGACCATAAAAGAGCCGCCGAGCTCATTCGATCGGCGGCTCTTTCGCTCTGTTTTAGCGTCGGCAGCAGCCGTGGTTGTGATGGTGGCCGGGTTTGCGGTCGCGACAGCCCTTGACGGCGATGGTGCGGTAATCGACGCCCATGGCCTTGCAGTTATCGATCACCTTTCCGGTCAGCTTCAGCAGGCACTCGCGCTCCTTGTCGGACAGGCCCTCCAGCACCTCGTCGGCCGCGCGGTCCTCGGCGGCCAGGCGCTTCTCGACGACCATGGTGCCCTTGTCGGTCAGCGCTACGGACAGCTTGCCCTTCTTGCTGGTGGCAAAGCGCACGTAGCCGTTCTCCTGGGCCTTCTCGGCCACGCGAACGACCTCGTGGCCGTCCCAGCCGAGACGCTCCTCCAGCTTCTTCAGCGACAGTTTCCCGTCGCCGAACTTGTAGAGCACCTTACACATGGCGCCCTGCCCGCTTTTGAAGCTGCGCGGGCCGCACTTGTGCATGGCCAGCTTGCTGTAGTTGGTCGCCACTTTCAGTTGATGCAGAACCTGAGTCGATTCAATCATGATGAGCCTTCTTTCGTCGATGGACGCCCGCAGGGGCAGGCGCGACCTCCATCTTAGAAGCCCCCGACGTCGCCGCGCCAGAAGCAGCCGCCAACCATTACCGACCCGTTGCTGCTTCACCACGGCGCTATTGCGCGGGAAAGGCGCCGCTACTTCACCACGGCCAGGTTCACGCTGGCCAGCAGGCTGGGAATGCTGCGCACGGCCGAGCGGTTCCATTCCTTGGCGCGGTCGGGCAGCTCCTCCCACGGCACCATGTAGGGGCTGCGCCGGCGCTCCACGTCCTTGGCGGTGCCGTAGCGCCAGCCGGCGCGCTGCCGCTCGCGCAGCCAACGGCGGTGCTCCAGAATGGCCAGGCATTCCACCTCGCTTGCGGTAAAGGCGGTCACGCAGCGCTCGGGGTAGCAGCTGCCCGCGGGCAGCACCTCGTAGCCGAGCGTTTCCAGCTTGCTGTGAATGCTGCTGATGTAGGCGATGGAGGAGTCGCGCAAATCGGGCGGCAGGCTCGCGAAGGAGGCGTACTCCTGGTCGGTCTGCGACGCGATGCGGTCGGTCGTGTAGCGCAGAAACGACGTCTGGGCCAGCTCGGTGATGACGTCGGTCTTTCCGGCGTACCCCTGGCTGGCCAGCAAGTCGGGCGAATCGACCAGCAGCGGCCGCGCGCTCGCCGGGCCGTAAAGGGCGCAGACCCAGATGTTCCAGACGAGCTGCTCTTTGCTGATGAGCCACGCGGGAAGGTTGCTGCCGTATCCGTCGGTTTCGAAACTGGGTTGGCGCTCGCGCTCTTCGCGGATGACGGCGATCAGCTCCGGGACGGAGAACTCGCTCCAAGGGCAGGGCTCGCTGGAAAGGTCGCGGTGGTAGGCGTCCAGCGCCTCGTAGCATGATTCGAGGAAGTAATCGCAGACCGCTCCACCGAAGTCGAGCTCGACGAAACGGGCGTGCAGCGTGTCGATGATGGCGTTCATGACGGCGCAGTCGTCCCACCACGGGCCGCTGACCAGCTCGATGCGGTTCTGCAGGCACCAGGCGGGCAGGATGTCGAACAGGGCGGTGAGGGAGCTTTCAGTTCCTAGGCCCTCGTAGCCGACGGCCTCGGCCTCCATGGTGTCTAGCAGAGCGCGCAGTGCCTCAAGGGAGGCTTCGGACTCGCTTCCGCTTGCGGCGATCTGGCTGATGGCGCGCTTGAAATCGGGAAGAGGGCCTTTTCCCGCGCGATCCCGATCGTGGGATCCCCGCCGTCGGTTCAGGGCGAAAGGCGGGCAGAAGCGCTCGAAGGTGGCCACGGCCTCGTTGGGCGACAGCGTGTTCAGCTTGAGGGTGTGCGCCGTCCAAACCGAGAGGGCCTGCAGGCACTGCCGGGCGTTCTCTGGCCGCTCGCAGGCTTCGAAAACGCGCGATTCGTAGGCGGCACGCCAGTAATTAGCGTTGAAGAGCAGCCGGTCGACGGCCGCCTGGGTTCCGCGGCGAAGGGCGGCGCTGTCCGTTGACTCGAGAGGCGTCTTGGCCGTCGCCTTTGCGTTCGCTTCGTCCTCGTTGAACGTGAAGGCAAGATAGGCGGACAGGGCCACTTTCAGAAGCTCGATGGGCTTGATGTCCTCACGCTTTTGGTGCTCCCGCTCAAGCGCGAGCTTGACGGCGTCAACGGGAAGGGACGCGCGCTGTCTGACTTTCGTCATTGGTTGGCCAATCCCTCCCTTCTTTCCGCGTGCGCTATGGCGCATTCCGCATGATAACGTGCCTATCATACCTGCCGTAAGCACCGACATTGGGCAATGAAGGGGCATGCGCTACGATTGGCCGACGGCCTGGCGCGCATAGGCCAGAAGCTCGTCGAGGGTGAACTCCTCGGCAACGGTGCTGTCGCAGAAAGGCCGGAACAGATAACAGTAGATGCGGTTCAGCCGGTCGGCGGTGTGCAGGTAGGCTACAAGATTGCCGTAATTGTCCGCACCCAGCCATGCGCCATTGAGGGTAAACGGAACTGCGGTCGTGCTGGAATCGGTGCTGGTTGTGACGTCGAACAACGGACTGATCACGTTGAGCGTGGCATCGCTAAGGGCCAGCGAGATGGCGTAGCGGTCTTCTTCGACGAAGCAGGGTTGGGCTGCGACGATGGAGGCGGCGAATTCCTGCTCGTAGACGACCTCGCCTGTTGTAAGGCTGAAGGCGTAGAGCTTCTTCCCGGCCGCGGCAAGGACCAGATCTTCTCCGCAGTGGAGAATGTCGACTATTTTCGGGACGCTAGCGAAGGGCTGCGGGGTATCGTTCCTAGTGCTGACGGTGACAGCGAAGGTGTCCTCGTAGGTCCAAAGGGTCTCGAAGCCGTCGCCCGTGTTTCTGGCGACGGTGATGGAGAAGGGGTAGTTGTTGATGCCGTCGCTGCTGTTCTCGATATTTGCCGCTGCAAAGGCGACGAGGTCGTCTTTGCAGTGCACCGATTGGATCGTGGCATCGGAAACGGTGTCTTGGCGTGCGGTTTCATCGGCGAGATTGAAGGTGACGAGCGCCGTATCGAGCGCATAATAGGCCCTTGCAGGCGCTTTCTGAATGCAGAAGGTGTCGAGGTTCGCCATACGCGGGAACTGGTCGACGGGCATCTCGGCGCCTGCGAGGAGATTCTTCGCTTGCGCGTCAACGAGAAAAGCCGCTATGGAACGAGTGCCATACGTGAGCAGCCCGAAGTCGGAGGAGCCCGTCTCGTTCTCGAGCGGTATTGCCGTAAGCGGGTAGATGTCATCCAGATCCAAGAGGACTTCATTAGTGAGGGGATCAATGACCACAACGCCGCCTGGCCCCGTTACATTGCCCATAACGAGGCACGAAGGGGATATGGCCTTGATAAACCAGTCTCTCGCAGGAACTGTGTCATCCCTCAGCTCAAAGACGTGGGGTGTTGCCGTGCCCGTAAGCGTTCCGTTGTCGGCGTTGTAGAGGGACACGGTTCCTGTGGCGTCGAGGACGGCGGCCCAGGTACCTTCCTGGCTGTAGGTGACATCTACGATTTCCCCGTCCGTTTCGAACAGATAGAACGGCGTCCAGGGCTGCTCCGGATCGGGATTGAGCGCTAGAATCTTTTCGAGGGCGGCTTGGGCTTCGGGAACGAGCGGCCGGCTAGTGTCGCTCTCGGAAGAGGGGAGGGCTTGAAGCGCAGTCTCGATGGCCTGCGCGGTCTCCCCCTGGGCGTACTGGTCGAGCGCCTGGGCGGCGAGGCTCTTCGATTCCGCGATGAGCGCCGCCTCGCTGGTTTGGTGAAATTGGAAGGCGAAGACGCCGACGGCGGCGATGGTGAGGGCCGCTGCCACGGACGCGAGGGCAATGCGCTTGCGCTTGCGGGCTCGCTCGCGTTGGCGGAGATCGTCGTAGCTGCAGCCGGCGACGGCGGCGATGATGCGCAGCAGTTCGGCCTTGCGCTTGGCCTTAGCCTCCGGACGCAGATCGGCGGCGAGGGGCTCGGCCGGCATTTCCCGCAAAACGCCGCTGGCGTCGGGTATCAGGCGCGTCTTCAGAATGGGCGGAATGCTTTCCTCGGGACTGCCTGCGGCCAGCACGCAAATGATGCGCTCGCGCCCGTGGAGCTGCTCGAACATCTCGATTTCTCGTCGCACCCAGGGGCTTTCCTGCGTTTCCGGCGAGCAAATGACAATTAGTGCGCGCGAAGCCGCCAATGCCTCCCGAATGCTGTCGGGCAGCGAGTGCGAAGCCGCAAGCTCGTCCTCGTCGCGAAAGCATTTGCCGAGTTTAGGGGGACGAAAGGCTTGGTGCGCCTGCGCAACATGCCGTGGTAGCCGGTATTCCTCAATCGCCCGCTGCACCTCACAAGCCACCTCCGCGTCCCGAGGCAAATGCCGATAGCTAATAAAGGCTGCATAACCGGGGGATGAAGTATGTGTTGCCGCGTTTCGCATGAGGGGAATTATAAGGGACATGTTGCTGTTGGAAGTGAGTAACGTCATTGGGCAATGGAGTAATTGGGGACAGTGTAGGCTGTCTTACAGAGATCAACTACGCATGAAACTAAATGGCGATCGAATTAAATACCAGCTTCGTAAATTATGTTAGATCGCACAGTAAGAAGAGAGGGCAGTAATGCGAATTGATATTGCTGAGGCCATGATTTGTGAAATGATTCTCAAGTCAATAGAACAGGATGACGTGAAGGCCATTGAGGCTGTGTTGAGTGGAGGCGTTGATCCCAACAAACCGCTTCCCTCCACAGGGTTCTCTATGCTTTATGTCGCGGCAACAATGCCAGGAGATCATGCAGAAGTTGTACAGGTTCTTCTAAATGGGGGCGCAAGGCCTAATGGGCTCACACATGAGGGGCTAAGTCCTCTTTATGTAGCTGCGCAGCAGGGCAATAGTAAATGCATGCGTGCTCTCATAAGAGCGGGCGCAGATGTTAATTTCACTACACGAGGATATCAGGCGACGCCATTAATTAATGCATCTGAAGAAGGAATGCTGGGGGCTGTTCAGGCTCTTGTCGAAGCGGGCGCAGATGTAAATCGAAGGAACAAATTAGGCACAACAGCATTGGGGAGCGCAATTAAAAGCGGACACCTTCACGTGGCGAATTATCTTCAATCGCACGGTGCAATTCAGTAGCGTATGCACGATGCGAAGAAAGGATGCAAGGGTATGCATACCAGCGAAGAGGCATTTGAAAGCGAGGCGCAGGCCATAAGCATTCTCAAGCAATGGGCACTTTCTTCGGAGCGCGACGAGCTTGAGGTTGGGCTGCTGTCGGATTGTCTCGCGGCTCGAAAAGACGGGACGGATTTTGTGCCAGTCCCCAACTACATATGGGGCTTAACTTCGAATGACGTAGTATGGGAACTAAGGGGTGCGGGTGATGGCATGGCGTTCTATAAATATCAGTTTATCTCCAACCCGTTGGTGCGGGGCGAGGTTGGACCTTTGCCTTATGACGTAAGTGAAACTCATTTGATGGCTCATATAAAGGCGTCCTTTGTGACCAGACAGATATTTGGAGCGGCAAGTTTAGCTCGGAAAATGCAGGATGTCTTGTAGGCAAAAGACGCATTTGTTTTATGAGTAGAGTCAGTTTGCTCTTCTCGCTTTGCTTTGCATAAAGCAGATGCTCTCTGCTGGTGTGGAGAGTGCCTTTAGATGAAAGGAATTTGTTATGGCTCTCGATAATTGTCCCGATTGCGGCCGTGAAATTTCTGCGACTGCCAAGGTGTGCCCACATTGTGGCGGCAAGACGCGATATGCCAGGAAAACCGAGGACGATAAAGCTTCATCGTTGGTAATTGGTCTGTTTATAGTGATGGGGATTTTCACATTCCTTTCTATCGTAGCCGGTTCTGTAGGTTAGTTCTTCGGAATGGTTACGTGCTCCCCGTCGTTTCTGAGATCGCAGCATATTAATTGCGTTCGGAGAGATGGCTGTACGTCCCGTTGCCCTGTTCCCATGTTATAATGTACAACGTACAACATTGAAAAGCTAGGAGCGGGTTATGGGCAATGCGGAGGCTATGGTTACGGCTCGGATGGGGGTTGGGAAGAAGGAGGAGGGCAATCGCGTTTTGGCCTCTTTGGGGACCAATGCGTCGAAGGCGGTCAACCAGCTTTACGATTACGTGATCGAGAGGGGTGCTCTTCCCTTCGATGCTCGGGCGGAAGAGAGGCGGCCGCACAGTCGGGCCGAGGTTGAAGCCGCGGTGGGCTTGGTGGACAGCTTGGTGGCCCCGGTGGCCGAGCCCTATCGGAGCATGTCGACGAAAGATGCGCGGCTGGCTCGGCTGGGCGTTTCTGGTGCCGCAGGGGAGGGTCGCCGATGAAGCTGCTGCTCGATACCAACATCTTGCTGGATTGCATGATGGACCGGCAACCTTTCGCTGCCGATGTCCGCAAGCTGCTCATCTTGGGCGCGCTCGGCGAGGTCGATCTGTGGATGAGCCCATCGCAGTTCGCGGACGCGTTCTACTTGCTGACGGAGGGTGGCAAGCCGTGCCTTGCGGAGGCGGTGAAGTTTCGCTTGCTGAAAGTGAAGCGGCTGGCGCGCATCTGCACGCTGGGGGAGTACGACATCGAGAACACTCTGGAATCGCCGTGGTCCGATTTCGAAGACGCCTGTCTCTACCAGTGTGCCAAGAGGCTGCGCGTCGAGGCCATCATCACGCGCAACCAAGCCGACTTCGAGCGCTCGACCATTCCCGTCTACGACTGCGCCGAGTTCTTCGCCCGCCTCAAGGACGCTCATGGTCTCGTGTACGAGGAGATTGACTGGTAGGATGCTGTGGCTTGCAGTTCAAACACTCCGTTGCACTTTTTGACATCTTCACATCGCCGATTTCTACACTTCTTCGATTCTTCGCCCTGCATTTTTGTAAAGATCCGAAGGCCTTGGACAGCAGCGCTCCTATAGCGCGCCTGCGCGGTAGGCGTTGATGGCGGCAAGGGTGATGTCGGCGAAGTGTTGGATGGCACCGACTTGAACCCAGCGGCCGTCCTCGCGGTAGCGCAGGGAGAGGTTGGCGTCGCGGCCGCGGCGCAAGTGTCCGATGGAGAGCGTCACGTTGCCGGGGATCTCCCGCGTGTCGATGTGTGTTTCAATGCTCGGACCGCCCAAAGCCCAGGCAGCGAGCCCCGCGTCGGTAAGGCTGCCGGTCTCTTGGTAGACGGCAAGCGCCGCCCACAGCCCGAAGCCGTCATCTTCCTCGGTCTGGTAGACGTGCTTCTCGGTGCGCCCCGGCAGGCCGGCGCACACGATATGGGACTGCTTCGTGAAGTGGTAGCGCTGGCCGTTGGCGATAATGCCCCAGGTGAAAACCTCCCACCGGCCCGTGCCGTCCTTCGCTTCAAAGCTCGCGAGTGCGTGGTCTGTCATGGTGGCTCTCCTGGTTTCTCGTGCTTGCGTAGTTAAATCGGCTGTTGCGGTCGTGACGTTTCGGCTCCCCGGATCGTTTTATCTGCGATTCGGGCGATAAATGCGACTCGGGCCGTTGCCCTGCGGAGTGAGCCGATCCCGTTCGACAAGCTCGCTTAGGGTGCGCTGGGCTGTACGGCGGGAAATTCCCGCATCAACCAGGTCAGCAGTTCGCACCCCGCCATTGCTCTCGGCCAGCTTTAAGGCGAGAGAGGCAACCTCGTCAATGCCGTCCTTTTGGGCGCTCTGTTTGTCGGGCGAATTGCTCACCGCCTGGATTGCGGGAATGGTCGGTACGAATGCTCTGAAAATCAGACCCTCCTCCAACTCGGGGTCGCGGCCCGTGTAGAGACGAGAATTCTTGAACAGCTCGCGCGTGCCGCTGCCCAGCTCTTCGGCCAGACCGATGTGCACGAAGAACGAAGCGATGAGAGGGTTCTTCGGGAGGGGGCTGAAGGTGTCAGGCTCCAAGGGCCCTTCGAAAGAAGCCCGGCTGGCGTTCTCGGTTCGAATGCCCTCATTGTCAATGATGACTTTTGCCGGGAAGGGGCTGGTGAACTCGCGATGAATGAGACAGTTGACGACCAGCTCGCGCACGATGGTATCGCGGGGGCTGAGGGCGAAGTCTCCTTCCATAAGAAAGCGGTCTGGAAGATGTTTCCTGCAGAACCCGGCGATCTGGGCATAGGCGTCTATGAGGTTGGTGGTAGCCACGAGCCGATCGTCGTGGCGGTTCGTGTCGTGCTGGCGCACAAGTGCATCGGTTTTGTAGGTGGGGCACAGCGATCGAATAACCTCGTCCTTGCCGAGAAGAACGACGGCTGCCAAGTTATAGCCCTGCTTTCCCGTTGAGTAGTCTTTGCCGAAGAGCCCGGCCGATTCGACGAGCTGCGCGTTCGTCATGGCTCCCCACGGATGGTCTTTTCTCTTCGCGAGAGCGAGTCGCCGGGCCTCGTCAATGAGGTCTTCTCTCAGGTCGCTCAGGGATACATGCTCGAAAATGCGCTGTTCGGTATAGATTCCCTGCTTGCGAATGCAGAGCTCGGCGAGAGGAGCGCTTCCGCGCACAACGACATCGGCATCCCCGCGCCGTTCGTATACTTTGCCCTTGTAGCTGTGCATCTGCGGGCTGTTGGGAACGTCGATCTTGATGATTTGGCGGTCACCGATCTCGATATGCTCGAATTCCATGGAGACGGGCACGTCGAAGGCGTTGGGGTTGTTGACGACATTGAGGACGTTTCTCGTGATGGGAAGCACCTGGGCTGGATCGATGCCCGTGAGAGAGCCGTCGTCCTCTACGCCGAGCAGGATAGTGCCGCCGAACGTGTTGGCGAACGCGCAGATGGTTTCGAAGAGATCCTTTTCAGGCTGGTTGCCGCAACGCTTGAATTCGATGCGGTCGTTCTCGCCCTCTTCGATAATGTCTCGCAGTTGATGCGCGTTCACGGTGACCACCCCTTCGGAATCGTGCCATGGCGCGATTATGGCGCGATTGGCGCGATTATGGCGCGATTATGGCGCGATTGGCGCGATTATGGCGCGATTGGCGCGATTATGGCGCGATTTCTGGAACATGCTGGAGCGGATGCGACCGCAGCTGACCTACCCGCGGTCGAAGAACGGGCTTTTGGAGCTGATGCTTACCGGGATAGCGTACACCTGCCCCACGCCTTCGCCGAGCAGGCTCAGCTGTTGGGCGGCTAGGCCGGCGGAGAACATGATGCGGGTGTCGACGCCGAAGGCCTGGGCGCGCGACACGGCGGCGCCGAGGGCGATGCCCACGTCTACGGAGTTCACCTCGCAGGGAACGCCTGGCGTGCGCTCGCCGCAGGTGGCGAAACCGCAGTGGCCGCAGTTGAGCCCCTGGGCTTTTTCGCGCGTGCCCACGAGCGCCACGCAGAGGCTTTTGCGCACACAGTTGGCGTCGCGCAGGAAGAATGCGAACCCGCGATCCTCGCCGACGGCCTCCATGGTGCAGGCGAGCGCTTCCAAATCGTCGCCGTCCACCACGGCGCATTCCACGACATCGACGCCTTTGCCCTTGGGCGCCGTCCGCGCTGCCACCACCATCTTCTGCGCGATGTCCAGCGCCTGCGCCTTTCGAATGTCCCTCTCGTCGTAAACCATGCCGCCTCGCTTTCGTCGCTTTCGCGCTTGTCGTGCGTTTCTGGTTCCATCTTACTACGGCAATCGCCTCGTATGGTCGAGCGCGTGCAGGCGCTCGCATAGCGACTGGATCACAAACGGTGGGCACTTGTTGCGGAGATCGCGGGGTCGGGTATCATGCTCGCATGGCGTTATTCGAGGCAGGACATATCGGGGTGCAGTTTCGTCGCGACGGGCAGCCGTTCGCGCCCTTTGCGGATGTGGGTTTCTCGCTGGAGGCGGGCTGCTTGTACAACCTCACGGGGCCTTCCGGATCGGGAAAGTCCACTCTGTTGAACGCGTGCGCGCTCATGCTGCCGCGCTCGGGCGGCACGCTGACGCTCGAGGGTGTTCCCGTTGATCGGTTCAAGCCGATGGAATGGCGCCGGCGCGTGTGCCTGGTGCCTCAGGCTGCGTCGTTGGTGCCCGGCACGGTGCGGGACAACCTGCTGTTTCCCTGGACGCTGAAGGTGAATGCCGGCTCGCCGAAGCCCGATGACGACGTGCTGAACGAGATGCTTTCCCTGGCGATGCTCGATGGCGTGACGCTCGATCACGCGGCGGCTCAGCTCTCGGGCGGCCAGCTTGCTCGGGTGGCGTTGCTGCGGGCCTTCGCCACACGACCGACCGTGCTGCTGCTCGATGAGGTGGAAGCGGCGCTTGATGAGGAGTCGGCCGTGGCCGTCAGTCGGCTTACGCGGGCGATGCTCGCGGGCGGGGCCGCCTGCTTGCGCATCCGCCATCGGGCCGAGGATGGCTACGCGTACGGGGTGTTCACGCTGGCCGATGGGAAGATGACCTACCATCAAAACGAGATCACGGCCGACAACGCACCCGCTACAAGCGCGGGGAAAGGATGCGACTCGCGAGCCGATGAAGTGCTTGCGAAGCTGAAGGCGGTGCCCAGTGCGCCTTCCGGTGTTTCCCCTCTTGTTGGTTCCGCATTCGACCCAGTCGCATCGCCAAGGAGCGACTCGCCGTCTTTGCGACCTGCGCCGGCCGACCGAAAGCCGGTCGAGCCCTCTGCGAAGGGGGGCTCCCGATGACCGGCGGCGTGGTGAACATCGGATATGTGGAACTGGTGGGCGCGAGTCTGCTCATGTTGGTGGCGGGCATCGTGTCGTGGCGCATGGGACTCGGGCAGACCCGCCGCATCGCCGTCTCTACCGTGCGGGCGTTTCTGCAGCTGCTCGCCATGGGCTTGCTTCTGGGCTACCTTTTCAAGTACCAGACGTGGTGGCTCGTGTGTCTGGTGCTGCTGGGCATGTGCATCGCGGCGACGCAGATCGCCACGGGCCGCACGAACAAGGTCGTGCGGGGGCTTTGGGCCGACATCTTCCTTTCTATTACCGTGTCGTCCATGGTCATCGCGTTCATCGTGGTGGAAGGCATCATCCACGCCGATCCGTGGTACAACGCCATGCAGCTCGTGCCCATCTCGGGCATGATTCTCGGCAACACGCTGGCCGCGGCAGCGGTGGCCACCGACCGCCTGTTTGCTAGCATGGATTCCCGTGCGAACGAGATATACATGATGGTTGCTTTGGGCGCCACTCCGCGTGAGGCGGCGTTTCCTTCCATCAAGGCGGCGGTGGGCGCCGGCATGACGCCGCTTTTGGCCCAGCTGTCGGCGGCGGGCATCGTGCAGATTCCCGGCATGATGTCCGGCCAGATTCTGACGGGTGCCGATCCTGTTATCGCGGCGAAGTACCAGATCGTCGTGCTGCTCATGATTTCGGCGGCCACGACGCTCTCCGTTGTGATCATCTGCTTTCTCGCTTACAAGAAGCGCTTCTCCGTCGAAGGCTACTACTTGTCGCCGGCCCTGCGCGACGATGCCGGCGGGGCGGCCTAGCCTGGCGGCGCGGCCTCACGGGCGAGACCAACTAGCCTGGCAGCGGACGTGACCTTCCGGGCGAGACCGCCTAGCTGGCAAGCCTACGGTATGCCAACGGGTTGGTGCGAGGCGGCCGGGCGGCCGGGGCGTTCCCGTACCATGGAGGCGACGTTTGCCCCGACCGGTTAGGAGGCTCCCATGCTCGAAGGCGATAAGATCAAGGTGGCGCAGGGCGAGAATCCCTGCTATCTGCTGCTGAACCAGGCGAACCGCCACGGGCTCATTGCAGGAGCCTCGGGCACGGGCAAGACGGTCACCATGAAGGTGCTGGCCGAAGGGTTCGCCCAGGCCGGCGTGCCTGTGTTCATGGCTGACGTGAAGGGCGACGTCACTGGTATGGCCCAACCCGGCGACGACACCGAGAAGGTGCGCGAGCGCGCGGCCGCTCTGGGCGCCGCAGGCTGGGAGCCTCGGGGTTGCGACGTGCGCCTGTGGGATATGCTCGGCGGCGACGGCGTGCCCGTGCGCATCACCATTTCCGACATGGGGCCCGACTTGTTGGCGCGGCTGCTGGGGCTGACCGACGTGCAGCGCGGCGTGCTGGCCATCGCCTTCCGCATGGCCGACGATAACGGCATGCTGCTCATCGATCTGAAGGACCTGCGCGCCATGCTCGGGTATCTCTCCGAACACGCCAGTGAGGTGGAAGCCTTGTACGGCCGCGTGTCGTCGCAGTCGGTCGGCGCCATTCAACGCGCGCTGCTCACCCTGGAAGATGCGGGCGGCGACATCTTCTTCGGCGAACCGGCGCTGGATATCACTGATTGGCTCGTGACCGACGATGCGGGTCAGGGCACCGTGAACATTCTGAACGCTGCGAAACTCATGGCATCGCCCCAGGTGTACGCCATGTTTCTGCTGTGGATGCTCAGCGAAATCTACGAGCTTCTGCCTGAGGCCGGCGATCTTCCCAAGCCCAAACTCGTGTTCTTCTTCGACGAGGCGCATCTGTTGTTCGACGACATGCCCAAGGAGCTGACCGACAAAATCGTGCAGACCGTGAAGCTCATCCGTTCCAAGGGCGTCGGCGTCTACTTCGTCAGCCAGTCGCCCGCCGACATTCCCGATGAGGTGCTCGCGCAGCTTTCCAACCGCATCCAGCACGGGCTGCGCGCCTACACGCCCGCCGAGCAGAAGGCGGTGCGCGCGGCAGCGGCGGCCTTCCGCGAGAATCCAGCCTTCGATTCCGCCGAGGCATTGCTGGAACTGGGCACCGGCGAAGCGCTCGTGTCGCTGCTGAATGAGGATGGCCAGCCGAGCATTGTGGAACGGGCGCGCGTGCTGCCGCCGGAGTGCCGCATGGCCGCTGCCGATGCGGCGACGCTGGAGGCGATCGGCGTGGCCCAGGCGCATCTGGTGGAGAAGTACGGCGAGGCCATCGATCGCGAGAGTGCCTACGAGAAGCTTGCCGCCGAGAAGAGCGCCGCTGTTGAGGCCGACGCGCTGGCTGCCGAGCGCGCCCAGCTGGAAAAGGAGCGCGCCGAATTCGAGAAGCAGAAGGCCGCCGAGGCCGATCGGGCCGCGAAAGCTGCGGCCAAGGAAGAAGAGCGTGTTGCCAAGGCTGCCGAAAGAGAGGCTGAGCGTGCCCAGAAAGCGGCCGAGAAAGAAGCCGAGCGCGCCGCTCGAGCTGCCGAGAAACAACGCGAGCAGGCCATGAAAACGGTCAGCTCCGTCATCGGCCAGATCGGGCGCGAGACGAGCCGGCAACTTTTGCGGGGGTTGTTTGGGAACTTGCGGAAGTAGGTTCTCGCTGCCGTACAATACTGCCCATGATATTGAATGGCCGCAACATAGATGGGCTGCGGGCGCCCCGGATCGCGACGCTGACGCGGCGACGCTTCGTGGCCGGTGCGGCGTGCGCAGTGGCGTGTGCGGCGGCGGGGCTGCTTGTCGGTTGCGGGTCGTCCTCTAAGTCGGCGGAGGTGGCCGCCATCGAGCCCTACGTGAGTCCCTACGATTGGTCCGGCCTCGTGCGCGAGGGCGAGAAGCTGGCGTACTACGAGAACGATGCGCTCTGTTCGCGCTGGGGCATCGATGTGTCGGAGCACCAGGGCAACGACATCGATTGGGCCGCCGTTGCCGACGCCGGCGTGCAGTTCGCTTTCGCCCGCATCGGCAACCGGGGCGCCACGGAAGGTGCGCTTTCCGCCGACGAGTTCTTCTTCCAGAACGCCATTCGCGCCGGGGAGGTGGGCATCCAGGTGAGCGCCTATTTCTTCTCTCAGGCGTTGACCGAGGACGAGGCTCGCGAGGAGGCCCAGTTCGCCCTGGAAAACCTGCGCGAAACCGAGGCCTCCGGCGCCACCTTTGCCTATGTCGCCTACGACCACGAGCCCGTGGAAATCGAGGGCGCCCGAGCCAACAATCTTTCCAGCGACCAGCTGACCGCCAATGCCCGGGCGTTCTGCGAGGTCATCGCCGCGGCCGGCTACGCGCCCATGCTCTACGGAAACCAGCGCGACTTGCTGCGTCTCGCGCCCGAGCTGCGCGCCGCCTATCCAGTGTGGTTGGCCGAGTACGATGTGGAAGCTCCCACCGCGCCGCTCGACTTCGCCATTTGGCAGTACACCAACGCCGGCAGCGTCCCCGGCATCCCCGCCGACGTCGATTTGAATGTGTGGCTAGAGCCCTAGCGGATGGCCTTTTCCTGTCTCTCCCCTATAATAGGTTGTGCAATCTGATCGGTTCCGACCGATCTTTCGTCATTTTGCAGCCATTTCAAACAGGGTGTTTGAGCTGGGAAAACTAGGGTTTTACCTGGTCAGAGCGTGGCTTGAAAATGACGAAAGATCGGCGTTTTCCACGAGAAGGAGTCCTGTGAATATCAACAACGCCATTCTGCATGTGTTCGATTTCGTGTCCTGCGTGAACGTGTTCGCGCAGGTGCCCATGGATCTGGGGAACAAGGCCGCCAAGCGCTACGTCACGTCCCAGGCCAAGCGGACTTTGAGCAACCTGGACAGCAAGCGCGGCACCTTCGCAGAGAACAGCCTGTTCGCCGAGGAGCTCCGCTCCTATTTTCGGGGCGAGCGCGATTTCGTGGGGCTGTCCCAGCAGATCGGCGAGTTTGTCGTCGGCGAGCTGTCGCGCATGGAGAAGACGCCCTCCACCGACCTGCTCGTCATCGATTTCGAAGGCGACGCCGATCAGACGGTGCGCGAGATGACCGACGAGGAGGCCGAGGCCGCCTACAAGGCCCGCGGCCCGCGCTACTTCGCGATCATTCTGCTGGAGAGCCGCCAGGCCTACATGCACGAAGTGGGCAGCAACGACTTCGGCGACACCGCTACCACCATCGCGCGGCACCACGCCATTCTGCCGAACCCGTCTCAGAAGGTGGCATCCTTCGCGCTCATCTCCGCCGACGACATGGCCGTGTGGTTCGTGGATAAGGAACGAGAGATTGCTGGCGAGAAACGCTGGATCATCCCCGATGGTCTGCTGCAGTGCTCCATGGAGGCCTCGAGTCGCGAAGTGCTGGAAGCGGTGACCACCGTGGTGGAAGAGGTCGCCGAGGAGTTCGGCGCCAACACGGCGGTGGCGCTTTCGCGGGCAAAGGCCTACGTGGCCGAGAATGCCGAGGAGTCCGACGAGGTGGACGCCCGCGAGCTGGGCCGCGAGGTGTTCGCCGACCAGCCCCGCGTCGCCGAGCGCTTCGAGGCCGCTGTGGAAAAGGGCGCCCTGCCCGAGCGCGTCGTGGTGGAAAAAGCCGTGGCCAAGCGGGTCACCAAGAGTCACAAGATCCGCACCGACACGGGCATTGAGCTCACCTTCCCGGCCGAATACGGTGAGAACTCCGATTTCATCGAGTTCTTCAGCACCCCGGACGGCCGCATCGAGATCGCGCTCAAAAACATCGGCGCGATTGAGAACCGCTAGGATACCTATCGGAAAAACCGAGGGCCGTGCGCCTGCAAGAGGGCTAGAATGGGGAACGATTCAACGAACGCCCCTTGCCGGCCCGCGCGGTCGGCCGATTTCGAAGGGAACCTTATGACGAACCTCTACGAACGCGAAGACGCCTACATCCCCCGCGTGGCCGCTATCCACGATTTGTGCGGCTACGGCAAGTGCTCGCTGGGCGTGGCCATTCCGGTGCTGTCCGCCGCCGGCTGCGACGTGTGCCCCGTGCCCACGGGCCTGTTCTCCAGCCACACCGCCTTCCCCGGCTGGTACATGCACGATACCACCGACATTCTGGGCGATTATCTGGCTGCCTGGGCGGGTATTGGCGTGGAATTGGACGCGGTGTATTCCGGGTTCCTCGGCGCCCCCGAGCAGGTAGACATCATCAAGCAGGTGTGGGAGACCTACCCGAAGGCCCTGCGCGTGGTGGATCCGGTCATGGCCGATCACGGCAAGGTGTACCCCACCTACACGCCGGAGCTGGTGGAAGCCATGGGTACGCTGGCCAACGGTGCCGACATCCTGACGCCCAACCTCACCGAGGCGGCCATCATCTTGGGTCGCGAGTGGCAGGGCGCCGACGTGGACGAGCCCACGGTGCGTGAGATGATCCTGGAGCTGCGCGAGCGCGGCGCGAAGAACGTGGTGCTGAAGGGCATCGAGCACGGCGACGGCCTCATCCACAACTACGTGTGGGGCGACGCCATCGACTTCACGGAAACCACCAACGCCAAGCTGCCCTACATGCTGCACGGCACGGGCGACGTGTTCGCGAGCACCCTGCTCGCTGCGGTGATGGCCGGCTCGAACCTGGCCGAGGCCACGGCCTTCGCCGCCGACTTCACGGCCGACGCCATGCTCATCTCCGCCAAGCAGCCCAATTTCGAAGACCGCGGCGTCTCCTTCGAGCCTTTGCTCGGGAAGGTGACAGCCCTGCTGGGGTAAAGGTTCGTGCTTTCGCGCGGCTCGCACCGGGAAGAGTGTGGGCCGCGTTGCAGAGCAGCACATCTACCGCAAGGGTTCGCTATTTTGCGAAATGATGCCGTAGGGCTGATTGAGGCTTCTCTGTATTTCCCCTATTTTTTCCCTTATTTCCCTATTTCTTCCCTTATTCACTTATTCCTTCTCTTATTTTGGGTTCTGAAGGGAAGAGAGGCACGGAAGGGGCTATCTCGTCGCCCATTCGGCCCGTCGCAGCGAAGCCCAGTTCTTCATAACGTGTGGCAAGAAGCTGGTGGAGCGCTGCCCAGTTAAGGCTCTGACCGTCGCCGAGCGGCCCTTCTCTTTCGAATGCTAGTCTTGTGTGAGGACTTCGGCGGCGGCAATGAGAGCCGCTCCATCTACGTGCGTCCGATATGAGTTGTTAATCTCAGCTTCCCAAGTTGCATCCGTCGGAACAACGCGGGCTACTTCATCGCCCTCTTCGTTTAAAGCAACGTAGGCATCGTCCTTGCGACGCACTATGAGCACCTCGCCGGTGTCGCAGCGCACCGAGCTCCGATGCTCGTGCAGCCGCGCGTACTGAGAGCCCCATTCCACCATTGAAAGCAGCACGGGCCTCAGGCTTTGGCCCAAGGCGGTAAGCGTGTACTCTACGCGAGGGGGCACCTCGGCGAAGGTCTCGCGGGTAAGCAGGCCGTTCTCCTCCATGGTACGCAAGTTCTGCGTGAGTACCTTGGTCGACACGCCGCCGAGGGCCTTGCGAATCTGCCCGAAACGTCGCGTTCCGTAGATAAGCTCTCGCAAAATAAGCACCACCCAGCGGCTACTGATGAGCGAAAGGGTAACTTCAACGGGGCAACGAGGAAGAGAATGAGCAGAAGGCGTGGTCATTTTACAGCTCCTACCTTAATAGATTCAAAATGAAACTATATAACAAAATAGTTCCTACTTTCCATAATACTGTACAGCATTATATACTCTCTCCGGCAAATCGCAACCGAGAGAAAGAGAGCGAACCATGCAGGAAGTCGTTGAGTTCCTTACCGCAAATCCCGTCCAGTATCTGGCTACGGTCGGTGCCGATGGGAAGGCGAAGTGCCGCCCCTTCATGTTCCTGATGGAGCACGAAGGAAAGCTGTGGTTCGGCACCAACAATCAGAAGACCGTGTTTGCCGAGATGCAGGAAAATCCGTACGTGGAGGTTTGCGCGTCCACCCCTGATTTCCGGTGGATCCGCTTGGGAGGGAAGGCGGTGTTCGAGGACAATCGCGCCGTGAAAGAAGCCTGCATGAACATCCCCATGCTGAAAGACCAGTACCAGACGGCGGATAACCCCATTTTCGAGGTGTTCTACCTGACTGATGGAGAGGCGACCATTGCCGATATGACTGGCAATGCGCCCACGGTGGTGAAGCTGTAGGCTGCTTTATCGAGAAAAGGAAGCGGATCGGGCTTTCACCTAGCCTCCCCTGTGAGAGCCCATTCGACGCATGAACGATGTGAGAGAAGCCGGTGCTGTTGGGGCGCCGGCTCGTATGAGAAAGTGTCGCTATGGATATCACTCCTTTCGCCGTGAATCAGTTTATTCCGCATCCTATGATGGTGTTTGCTGCGAGCACCTACAACAAGGACGAGTCGCCCCATCTTGCCCTTGTCAGCTGGGTGAACTTCTATTGGGACGACGGACTTGGGGTTACGCTGTGCATGGATGGCGATAAGGCGGTGAAACGGAACTTCGAGCGTGAGGGGGCGCTAGTTCTCAACGCGCTGTCGCGCGATATGTTCGATGCGGTAGAGGCCCTTGGTCGCGCCTCGGGGGCGGAAAAGGACAAGGCCATCGCACGCTTCGCCCTAGAGGCTGCCGAGCACGTGCATGCGCCTCGGCTGTGCGAGAGCCCTCTGCGCTATGAACTCAGCTTGCGGGAGAATTTTTCCTATAAGGGCAGCAACCTCTACCTGTGCGCTATAGACAGCGTCTCGGCAGCCGATGACGCTGTGAGCGACGATGGCTCCTCTTACGATATCGTCGCGGCAAATCCGCTTTTGGTGTCCCAAAAGAACTACTGCTGCTTGGGCGCGCAAGATGTGCTCGGCGCATGGTGCTAGGTGCTGCCCCTTCGCAACGTATTTCGACGTTCATGTTCGACTATTGCGATTTTGCAACAGCTGTCAGATCGCAGCGCGAAGGCCGAATCGCTACAATGGAACAGTCGTCAGTCCATGAGAAGGGGTTTGGTTGGAGCGGCGTCGCCTTGCAAAAAAGTTCTTTCTGCTTGCCGGTGTGGTAAGCGTGCTTGTGCTGTGCGTGTATCTCGCCTGGTTTTACCACGCCCAAAGCATTGAGAACGATCGGCGCGCCCTCGCTGAAGCCCGTGTGCTGTCCGCAGAGATTGGGGCTGCCTGGGATTACATCGATGCCGTCCAGCCGCAGATCAACCGCGCGACGGGCGAAACCTCGGGAATTTATTGCGCGGTGGCGGCCAAAGACATCGCCAAGCGCTTCTCCGCCGGATCTGCCTATTCGATTCGCTACATTCGTGGAAATCCCCGTAACACCGAGGATGCCCCCGATGACTTCGAGCGCAAGGCGCTTTCCTCCTTCGAGGAGGGCGTCGTTGAAGAGTACTACGGGCTCGAGCATCAAGGAGACAGTTCGGTCTTCCGCTATGTGGGCCTGCTTGAAATAGAGGATGGATGCCTGCCGTGCCACGGTGATCCGGCGGGTGAGAAGGATATCACCGGCTATGCAAAAGAGGGAATGGCCGAAGGAGACGTGGCGGGCGCGGTGTCCATTGTTATGCCCATGGATTCCATCATTGCCGACGCGAAGGCCGATTTGGTCAGCACGGTAGTATTTTTCTGCGTACTGATGGGGTCGGTTACCTTGGTTCTTGCCTTGGGCCTGCGTACCTGGATTACCGCTCCCATTGTTGACGAGAACAAGAAGCTGCGCCATGAAGCCGAGGATCAGTCGAACTTCCTTACCATTATTACCCATGAGCTGAAAACGCCGCTGTCGTCTATTCTCGCTTTTACGGAGCTATGGAAAGAACGCATGCCCGATGACTCGCCAGAAAGCCGTGCGCTCGTAAATGAAGTGGAGACGAACGCACGCGTACTGCTGGCGATGATCAACAACGTGCTCGATGCGGCCAAGTTGGAGGCGGGCACGCTCAGTCTCGCCCAGGACGAGTTCGACGTATACGATTTAGCTGGCCAAGTGAAGGCTACTATGGGCCCGCTGGCCAAGAAGAAGGATGTGTCCTTTAAGGTGAAGGTGAGCCCCGATACCCCCTTGCTTTTGGGTGATGAGGAAGTGCTGCGTCGCATCGTCGTGAATTTGGTGAACAATGCGCTGCGGTTCACCGATTCGGGAGGTTGGGTTGAATTGCAGCTTGCCTATCGAGAAGGACGGTTCGTCATTTGCGTGTGCGACAACGGCTGCGGTATTCCTGCCGAACAGCTCGATCATGTCTTCGATCGTTTCGTGAGCGCTCCCCATTCGGAAACAACGAGCGAGGGGGGCACGGGCCTCGGTCTGTCCATTGTGCGTAACTTCTCCACCATGATGGGCGGCAATGCTTCAGTGAAAAGCCTGGAAGGAGAAGGCAGCTGCTTTACGGTGGAACTGCCTCTGCCGGCCATTCCCGACGAGGTCGAGGAAGGCGATGATGCCGCCGATACGGGGCTTCCCTTGGCCGATGAGCCTTCAGCCGATTCGTTGTGTTCACGAGAAGGAGGAAACCATGAGCCGTCGTGACGCGTTGGTCCTCGTTGCCGACGACGACAATAGCTCGAGCAGCGCTATTGAGAAGATGCTCGCCAAAGATGGCCATCGCTGTCTGCGTGCAAGGAATGGGCAAGAGGCGCTGCGTCTGTTTTGGGATGAGCGGCCCGATTTGATCATTCTCGACGTAATGATGCCGCTTCTCGACGGCTTTCAGGTATGCGAACGCATTCGCGAGCATGATCGGGCTACACCGGTGCTGTTTCTTACGGCTAAAGGCGATATCGTGGACAAGCGCATTGGCTACGGCATTGGCGGCGACGATTATTTGGTAAAGCCCTTCAGCGGAGAAGAGCTGCGGTTGCGGGTGGGGGCTCTCTTGCGTCGCGCGCAAATTGCGGCAGAAGCCGCAGCGTCCGCGCCCCAAAGCGAGCTATACCACGTAGGCGACCTGGAAGTGAACGTGCGCACGGGGAATGTGCGCCTGGCGGGAAAACGAGTCGAGCTTACTCCCAAGGAGTCGAGGATCATGGCGGTGCTGGCATCGCATCCGGGGGAGGTATACAGCAAGCGCGATCTTATCGAGGAGATTTGGGGAGAGGAGTATCTGGACTCGTCTATCGCCATTTCCGTGTACATACGACGCATTCGAGCCAAGTTGGAGCCGGATCCGAGCGAGCCGCGCTACGTGCAGACGGTATGGCACTGCGGTTACCGGCTGGCAGATGAGGAAGACGAGAAGCGGGACAGTTCTGGGGAATAATCTCGCCTATAGCTTGCGCAAAAATTGCAATAGGGCGAGGACGCCCATTGCGAAAGCGCAATAGTATCGGTTTACGGCTGAGCTTCTTCTAAGATGGTTCGTAGAAGGTTGGAAGGTTGCATCGTTCGAACGACCGATGAGAGGAGGAAGCGATGAAAACCATAAAACCGAGAAAAATCGCCCTTGCCGGTACGGTGGTGGCAGCTGTAGCGCTGGTCGGCTGCCTTGGCTGTGCAGCCCAGACTCAAACGGCGGACACAGGCGCCGCGCAGGAGCCGGTTCAGCAAGAGCAGACGGAGCAACAGGCTGCTGCTCCGGAGAAGGTGGCCAAAAAGACGCTCGCTGAGTGGGTAACTACTTATCCCAATCAGGGAAACAGCTATATGGAAGCGAAGATGGCCCACACCTATGACGCCTTTGCGGGGGCGAGTCAGCAGGCGTTTGGCGGGGAGGATGCAGCAGTGGCTTGCGCCGCCTGTCATGCCCGTGAGGACTTCCAAACGGTTTATAATGAGCAAGGCGAGACGATTCTTGACAAAAACGCCTCTGACTACGAGATGGAATGGTCCAATTGCACCAATTGCCACGTAGGCGATCCTGGCGAAGGTAAAGTAGAGGGTGGCAACGCCTATGGTGATGCTACTTCCGTGAGTGCCAAGGCATTGTTCCCCGAGGAGGACTATGTATGCGGTCAGTGCCACGCCATGTTCCCCGGCGCGGCCTATCTTGAGGATGCGAACAAGGGTATCGATCAATACAAGTATGGCTTCGAGCCTGAAGAGATGCTTCGTGCCATGAAAGAGTATTACGAGGCGAATCCAGTTACTGAAACAACGATTTGCGCCGGCATGGTAGGGGTTCCCATGCTTGATCCCGAAATTGATACGATGCTGTACCTCACGGACGCTTGCACCGAATTGGAGCTCTTCCAGGACGGCAACCATCAGAAGATGGGCCTCACCTGCACGGACTGCCATATGCCCCAGACCGAGGCCGCCGATGGCGCCACCTACACGCACCACAACATGACGCAATCGCCGCTTGAGAACCCGGCCGCGCTGGAAAAGTGCCTCACGTGCCACAAGAGCCAGGGCGTTGAAGATGCTGACGCCATGGTTACGTTCGTCAAGGGCAAGATGGACGAACTCGCGCAGATTCAGCAGGCTACCAAGACCAAGCTGGACGAGTTCCATGCTAAGCTGGCCGAGGTTGTGGCCGCTGGCAACGCCGATGAGACAAAGCTGCAGGCCGCCAAGGATGCTTACAATCTCGCTAACGTGTACTTCCTGTACCAGGGCACCGCGATGCGTCCCACCGACGGTTCCATGGCCGCCATGAACTTTAGCAAGAGCGTTGAGCAACTACAGAAGGCCGACGATGCCATTGCCGAGGGCATGGCTCAGATCGCCTAGCTTTTGCTAGGGGCGCGTGAAGCACGTAGCTGAAAGACAAACTGCTCCTTTCCCGAAGGGCCGCCGCAATGGCGGCCCTTCGGCGTCTTTCGCATTCGGATTGGGTGTGAGGCTGGTTCTTAAGCCTTGCCGGTGGCGTCCTTCAAAAGGTCGGCGAGCTCGGTGTCGGACAGGTCGTAGTTGTACATCGTGGAGTAGTACGTGCGGGTCACGTCTTCGATGGAGTCGTCGAAGGCATCGGGGTACAGAAGGCGCGGCAGCCACTGCAGGCCCATGAGCTGGTTGACGGTGGGCGGGTTGTTCAGCCAGCAGTAGGGCACGTTGGGTACCTGGTAGTAGTTGCCGGAGTCGATGGCGGCAATGCCCTTCCACGCCGGGTCGTTGCCCACGGTGTCGTAAATGCTGCCCGTCTGGAACACGATGAGGTCGGGGTTCCACAGCGCGATCTGCTCGAGGCTGATCTCGTTGCCGTTGCCCTTGCCGGACACGTCGTCAACCACGACCACGTTGTCGGCCACCATGTCCACCACAGCCGCCTGGAACGAAGTCTTGGCGATGGCGTTCAGGCCGTTGTCGCCCAGCAGGTAGGCCATGCGCACGCGCTCGTTTTCGGGAATGT
Source organism: Adlercreutzia sp. CNCM I-6207 (assembly GCF_977072305.1). NCBI lineage: Bacteria > Bacillati > Actinomycetota > Coriobacteriia > Eggerthellales > Eggerthellaceae > Adlercreutzia > Adlercreutzia sp. CNCM I-6207. The sequence continues at coordinate 47,181 of NZ_CDRVLZ010000002.1, read as the reverse complement.
TCTCCATAGTGGTGACCGTCATGTTGTACACGTCGGTGCAGTAGGTGGACAGCTCGCTGCCGCGCTCTTCCATGCCCAGAAGCTCGCCGAGGCGCTCATAGGCCGCGCCGTAATCGGACAGCTTCGCCTCGATGAAGATGACCGGAATGCCCAGCTGCTCCTGAAGCGCGTCCAAGTCCTCCTTGGCGCCCTTCTTCGCCTCGCCGGTGTCGATGATGACCTGGGGCGCGGCGGCGGCCACGGCCTCGCGGTTCAGGTCGTCCTTGGCGCCGAGCACCGCGCCGAACACCGGGTAGTCGGCGAATTTCTCACCGAAGATCTTCAGCTGGTCGTCGTTGAGCTCCTGGGCCAGGCCCACCATCTTGTCCGGGGCCATGGTGAGCAGCACCTGCTGGGCCGTGAAGCCCGACGGGCAGATCTTGTCGATCTGGGCCGGCAGCTCCACGGTGCGCCCGAGGTCGTCGGTGAAGGTGATGGCGCCGCTTTCGGCCTCGGTAGCGGCCTGGGCGTCGGCGTTCGCCTCCTGCTCGGTGGCCGGTGCAGTGGGCTCGGCCGCTCCATTACCCTCACTGTTGGCGCATCCGGCGAGCCCCAGGGCCAAGCAAGTGGACAGGGCGAGCGCTCCAGCCAGAGCCGCGATGCGCCGTTTGTTCCTCGTCGGTTTCAGCATTCGTTTTCCTTTCCTTCCAAGGGGTGCCAGGTTCTACTGGCGTTCTATCTCGCGTACGGGCACGCAGACGCGCACCTTGTCGCCATAAAGAGAGTTGACCTCCACCTCGAGGTCGTACAGCTCGCTGATGAGCTCGGAGGTGATAACCTCGCGGGGATCGCCGAATGCCTTAAGGCCGCCTTCGGAAAGCACCATGGTGGCATCGGAATAGAGAAAGGCGTGGTCGGGGTTGTGGGTCGATTGCACGATGGAGAGCCCCTCGCGGGCCAGCTGCCGCACGCAGGACAGCACGCGCATGGTGTTGCCGTAATCAAGCGCGCTCGTGGGCTCGTCCATGATGATGGTCTGGGCGTTTTGCGCGAGCGCCCGAGCGATGAGCACGAGCTGCTGCTCGCCGCCGGATATCTGCGTGTAGGTGCGATGGGCCAAGTGCTCGATGCCGATGCGGGCCAGCGCCTCGTGGGCTCGCTGCAGCTGGGCCTCGCCGGGCGTGGCGAGCATCTTCAGGTCGTTGCCCGTGGCCATGAGTACCACGTCGACCACTTCGTAGTCGTACACCGGCGCGTGCGACTGGGGAATGTAGGAGATCTCGCGAGCGCGCTCCCGCACCGAAAGCGCGCGCAGATCCTTCCCGTTCACCAGAATCGTGCCGCTATAGTGCGGGGAAAGCCCCAGGATACAGCGGAACAAGGTGGACTTGCCAACGCCGTTGGGCCCGAGCACGTTCACGAGGCACCCGTCGGGAATGGAAAACGAAAGGTCGTGCAAGATCTCGCGGCTTCCGTAGGAGAAGCTCAAGCTGGTCACATCGATGCTCATAGCTTCTTCTTCCGCGTTATGAGGTACAAGAAGAACGGCGCGCCCACGAAAGCGGTGAGGATGCCGATGGGGATTTCGGCGGTGGTGGCAAGGCGGGCGACGTCGTCCACGATGAGCAGGAAGCTGGCGCCCATGAGCATGGATGCGGGAATGAGGCGGCGATAGTCGGCGCCGACGAGCATGCGGCACAGGTGCGGAATGACGAGGCCCACCCAGCCGATCATGCCGGTGACGCAGACGCTCGCGGCGGTGACGAGCGTGGCGGCGATGATGACGACGATGCGGGTGCGTCGGGCGTTCACGCCCATGGTGGCGGCCTCGTCGTCGCCCATGGTGAGGATGTTGATGCGCCAGCGCAGGGCGAACAGCGTAGCGCAGCCGATAAGCATGATGGGGAGCACCATGCCGATGTCGCGCATGTTCGCGCCGGTGAGTGAGCCCATGAGCCAGTAGGTGATGTCGGCCAGCTCGTCAGTGGGGTCGGCCACGAGTTTGGCGTAGGAAACGCCGGCTTGGAACAGTGACGACACCATGACGCCGGCGAGCACGACCACCATCATGTGGTTGCCGCGGGCCCGCGTGCTGATAAGCAGCACCAATAACACGGTGAGCAGGGAGAATCCGAATGCGAAGAGGGATGTTGCGAAAGAGCTCACGCTGAGAAGAATAGCCACGGCCGCGCCGAACGCGGCGCCCTGGCTTGCGCCCAAAATGTCGGGGGAGACGAGCGGGTTTTGGAAGGTGCCCTGGTAGGCGGCGCCGGCGCAGGCCAGGCAGCATCCCACCATGAGGGCCAGCAAAATGCGCGGCAGCCGCACGTTGAAGAAGAGCGTCGCCTGCTGTTCGGTCCAGATGGGGTCAAGCGGGACGATCTGGTTGACGAGCATGGCCACAGCTTGAGCCGGATCGATGGGGTAGCGGCCCAGCAAAAGGGAGATCGCGGTCGCGCCAATGAGGATGAGGGCAAGGGCCAGCACGACAAATCGAGCCCTCCGAGAGGCGGCCGAATGAAGCATGGGTTTTACAGTGCTCGTTTGCATGGCATCTATTATATTCTCAGTCATGAATGATTTACAAGAGAGAATTATTCATGAAGTAAAATGATTTACAAGAGAGAACAATTCGGTAGGATGAGTACTGAGCAAAAGCGCCCGGAATGTCGGGTCGCTATCATCTGAGAAAGGACGAAAGCCATGGGTTGCGCCGAGAAAGACTGCTGCACGAAGGGGGTTGCGACGGGGGCCATTGCGTTTCCCGGCACAAACGAGCCGAATACGCCCTGGAAGCTGTACAACCACCTGATCGCCGGCATTCCCGAGGACGTCGTGGTGCGCGACTATTGTCTGGGTACCCACTGGTCCTACGTGGAAGCCGACAGTGGCATGGGGGTGAGCTTCACCACCACCGGCGGCGCGCGTCGTGGCTACACGGGCGACCTGAGAGGGATGTCCCTGCGCGAGGTGGCGGAGCTTTCTAAGTCCTGGTGCTTCGAGGAGGCGAGCCTGGGCGTGGCGGCGCTGAACGCCTGGTACTCCCAGCGGTCGCTGCTGGATCCGTTGGGGTGCACCTACGATGCGGCGGTGGAGGTACCCGACGGCACCATCCGGAAGATGGACGCTTTCGAAATGTACCGTCCGCAGATCAGCACCGCCGGTGGGGATGCGCGCGTGGTCGTGGTGGGGCACTTCCCCCATGTGGAGCGCATCGAGGAGTACGCGCGTCTGACGGTGCTGGAGCGCAAGTGCTCTCAGGCGGGCGATGTACCCGACCCGGCTTGCGAGTACGTGATCCCCGGCGCCGACTATCTGTTCATGACCGGCGTGACCCTCATCAACAAGACGGCCCCGCGCCTGCTGGATTTAGCGGCGAACGCCACGACGGTGTTCGTGGGGCCCAGTGTGGTCATGGCGCCGTTTCTTTTCCGCTGGGGCGTGGACATGCTGGCCGGCAGCGTGGTGGCCGACCCCGACAAGGCTCGCTTCGCCGTCAAGAACGGCGCCGGCCAGTTCTTCGGCGAGGCGCTGACCATGGCCGCCCTGCGCAATCCGGAGGCATAGGTGCTGTTTCTTCTCACGGGCGAGGTGCAAATAGGAAAGACGCGCTGGCTGGAATCGCTGGTGGCGGAGCTGGGCGCTTTCGGGGTGCCCTGCGCCGGCGTGCTTGCTCCCGGGCAGTGGGTGCCCTCGACGGGGCCGCACGCCGATGCGAACGGCTTCGAGAAGCTGGGCATCGACAACGTGCTTCTGCCCAGCGGCGAGCGCATCCCTTTCGCCCGTCGGGGTGACTTGGCCCGAGCCGACGGCACCTTCGACGAAGAGAGCCGGGCGGCGAAGGCGGAGTTGGCCTGGCACATCGACGACGCTGCTATCGACCGCGTGAACGCCCACTTCGACGAGATCACCGCGCACGCCAGCGCGGCTGCGCCCGTCGGTGCCAAACCGCATTCCGAGCGGAGTGCCGAAGGTGCAGAGTCGAAGGATCCCTCCCGCGCTCCCGGCCTCCTCATCGTGGACGAGCTGGGCCGCTTGGAAATCTGGCGTGGTGGCGGCCTTACCTCGGCCATGGCCCTGCTTGCCCAGGGCCCAACGCCGGTCTTCCCCCATGCGTTGGCCGTCGTGCGCGATTATCTGCTCGACGACACCGAGGCCCTCCTTGCCGAAGCGTGGCCTGACCGCTGCCGCATTTCTCCCGATGATACAGGTCGAGCCGTTATCCTGTCCGCCTGTGAGTTTGGGGCGTAAGGGACAGCGGCTCGACAAGACGGGTTTTGGTCGAGATGGCTACTGGGCAGCCAGATTCTGAGCAATCATTCGTGCGAAAGTTACTGTCCTGCCGCAAGCGTTGCCGGTCGACAGGTTCGGATAAGTCATGGAATAGTATCCTCCAGAATCGTTGCCTGTGACATACAGGCCTTCAATGGCGCTTCCATCTTCGCGCAGTGCTTGACCTTGGGTGTTTATCACGATACCGTCCATGGTGCATAGCAAAGCGCCTGTGGTACGTACGCCGAAGAAGGGAGGTTTGCGTACAGGGGAAAGCCGGAATGGTTCCTTGCCGAAGTCGTCATCGCGCTGGTTGTCGTAATTCTGGTTGTTTCGTTCCACCGTTTTCGCGAGGGCTTCTGCAGGAAGACCAAGCTTTTCGGCGAGCTCCTCGATGGTGTCGGCTTGCTGAATGTGTCCGGCTTTAAGTGCCTCCTCGTTCATGGCCGTCACCACTTCGATGGGCAGGTTCGGAGCCGCTCCATTATCAAAGGGGAACATGCGCGAGCAGCCATGCATGTCGAACTGTTGAGCGTAGGTCTGCCAGTCTGCATCCCAGAGGCACACGTGGATATTTCCTGGTTGCGATGCATCGGCGTGCAGGATGAAGTCATAGGTGCCGGACTCGTTGCAGAAGCGCTCGCCATTGAGATTGACTTTCAACCAGGGTTGGCTTCCCATCCAGAATACCATGGCAGTACCACAGTCGGCGCCTCCCAGGGAGTCGGCGGGAACGCTTGCTCGGTCGAAAAGCATGCTAGAGTGTGTTTCGTCCATTTTTGCCCCAACGCGAAGGCACGCCTTTATGCCGTCTCCCTCACAGCCCGGCTGCGCTGAGTTGTAAGCGTAAATGCTGGTCGTGTGAGGCTGGAGCTGCTTAAGAAGGTCGAGATTCGCGGCGTAACCGCCTGTGCATACAAGAACGCCCTTGCTTGCGTTGACGCGAATGTAGCCGTCAGCGCCCTGCCCTATGGCACCGGTCACGCGATCGTTTTCGACGGTGAGGCTCACCATGGGCGTTTGGTAGCGGAACGTTACATGGCCCGTCTTCTCTGCGTAGTCAGTCAGCACAGTGAACCCGTCGAGCGATCCATCGACTGGCCAGGCGGGAGAATGCCCTGTAGCCCAATGTCGGTAGTTGACTTCATGCTTTTCCTCGGCAGCCTCATGCCAAAGCGCGATACCGTAAGAGGAGAGAACGCTTTCGTACCAGTCGATGGTCTCGCCCGATCGCTCAAGCCAGACCTTGTGTAACGCGAGATTGCATTGGCCCGCAGCGTAATGATCCATATCTCGCAAATAACCAATTGCGTCGATTTCATAGCCACTCTCCTGCTGCAAGCGAGAGTTGACGCCTGCAAGATCGTCACGCACGACGCCACCGTTGAACTTCTCCATGACGAAGGTTTCCATGCCGGCATCTCCAGCAGCGCAGGCCGCAAAAAGACCGCCCGTGCCAGCGCCGATCACCAAAAACTCCGTGTCAATGGTTTCGACAATCTCATCATCGGAGATGTTCGGGGCATCTCCGATCCAGTCCGAGGAATCTTGCGATCCCGCCTCAGGCGAAGTGTTTGCTAGGGGATCCGCAGTCTGCGGGGCGCATCCTGCAAGGCCGAACAAGGCGCCGGCTCCCGCGAAGGCGCTACCTGCCAAAAACCCTCTGCGGCTTACAAGTCCATTATTGTCCATTTCAGTTCCTTCCTTTTCTCCATGAAAGTGTGGGATTGCGCGGCAAAAGCCTTTGGAGCTCAAGTCCGCACTGAGCTTGTTGCTGTTTAAAAAACGGTCGGGCGGTTTTACCCGCCCGACCAGGGAGGGGAGGGCTTGATCTATCGTAACGCGTGTTCTTAGACGTTGTAGATTGATTGCGCCACCGCATAGCCTGCGCCGAGCGATCCGACACCGCGGCCGCCGCAAGCTGCTTCGCCCACAACGTAGAGTCCCGGTACAACATTTCCGGCCGCATCGAGCGCGCGGTGAGATGAGTCGGTCGAGATGCCGTCCATCGTGATATGCATCGCCCAGGTGCGGGGTGATGCATAGAATGGAGGATTATCCAGGGGGGCATTGGGCCCGAAGCTGGATCGGCCGAATTCTGGGTCGTTGAAAGTACGAGTCATCTCGTTGTAATCGTCGACAGTTTTCAGGAATGTCGCCTCGTCGACGCCCATGAGGCCCGCCAGTTCTTCAAGTGTGTCGGCGCGGTAGAGGATGCCCCGCTCAATGGCGTACTCGACGTCCATGCCTGTGTGGGTCTTGCCGTCCGTGATCATGGAGCTGTCGTGGTCGACCACCTGGAAACCCACACCCCCATCCTGCTCCATCAGGGCGATCGTCATGTCAGTTCGACTGCCGCCCTCGTCGCAGAAGCGTTTGCCGGCCTTGTTCACGTAGATGCTCTCATTGGTGGTTCCGACGGTTGTTTCGGTGGCGTAGAGCACGGTGTCCACGAAGGGGAAGACCATCTGGTTAAAGGGCAATTCGGCGAAGGCGGCGCCTGCTTCTGTGGCCATGCGGATGCCGTCTCCAGTGTGTCCGTAGTTGTTGTCGCAGTGGAAGGTGTCGAGATCTTTCCAGTTCCACATCTTGTCGTGCTCTTTCAGCATATCCTGGTTGTCGGCATAGCCTCCAGAGGCGATAACGACACCGTCTTTAGCGCGCACGGTGTACGTGCTGCCGTTTGCGCTGCTGCCAATGACGCCAGTCACGCGACCGCTTTCAGTGATGAGCTCGGTTGCCGGCGTGGCGAACAGGATGCGAAGATCGAGTCCTTCCATCTCTCGTTCGAACACGTTGAAATAGCCTTCTCCATTCACGTCTTCTGAGGAACCCGAGAAATGCGCCCAAGAATAACCGGGAATTGCGACGAGTGGCATCCAGGGAAACTGCATGGTGTCGAGCCATGCCGTGCCCCCCTCCACATCCGTTGCATAAGTGTGTTGGAAGTCGTAGGTGTTGCCCTCAAGCATGCAGAGTTGCAGCGCAAGGAATTCGGGCGAGCTAAAGAGTTTGGTGTTCCCGTTTGCGTAGTAGTCGTCCCATTGTTGCTGCACCTCATCTACCAGAGAGGCGTCAAGCCCGGCGTCTCGATTGAACTGAAGAACTTCTTGGAAGATCTTCAGGTAGCCGTCGTTCACTTCGACGCGTAATTCTTCGGGTGCGTTGGCATACTCGATGAAACCGCCACTCACGAGGGCGTTGCCGCCCATGCTCGAGGACTTCTCGAACACGACGACCTTCGCTCCCTGCTGAGCAGCTGCTAGTGCAGATGCCATTCCAGAAATGCCGGCGCCTATGACGGCGAGGTCGCATTCGATCTCCTCGTCGGTTGGCTGCTCTTTGGGAACCTCCGCACGCTTCAAAGCGCTCACGTCGCCATCGGCTTGACGCGCGCAGTCTTCTACGGCCGAGAGCAGCGCGAGGGATGAAAGCGTCGCTCCTGTCACCGCGTCGACGGCGAGTGATTGTGATGATACGATGATCTCAGGGATCTTCTCAAACGCCGGTGCGGCGATGCGTTCGGTTTCTCCGTGATCGACGACGCGGACGCTGTCGATGGCAGTGTCGGAGAAGACGACCTCGACGGTGATATCGCTCTTCTTGCCGAGTGCCGTGGCCTGGTAGGTTCCTGCGACAAATTGAGTTGTCGTGCCGCCCGTCTCTGCGACGGGGTGTGACGAAGCGCATCCCGTCGCGCCTAAGGCCAGAGCTGCCGCTGCGACCGAGCTTGCTTGCACAAACCGTCTGCGATCGATGACGTGGTTCTTTCCGTGTCCCATGTTCCCTCCTATGTTCGAATCTTGTCGGCGAGACGCCCTCGCCCCTGCTGTCGTTCATTATGGGATCGGTTCGCCCGAGGGTCTTTTGCAAGTTGTTGCGTGATTTGTGCACAAACCGTACAATTCGCTACAACGACAAAGGGGATCAGGGGGTTGTGGTGCTCAACATGGAATATATGCCCGAGTTGCTCGTGCTGGCGGAAACACTCAGCTACACGGAGACGGCGCGAAGGCTGCACATGTCTCATTCGGCTGTGAGCCGTCACGTTGACGCTGTGGAGCGGGCGCTGGGGGCTCGGCTATTTAATCGTACGACTCGCAAAGTGGAGCTGACCGATGCGGGACGAGCGGTTATTGCCGACTTCTCTGCCATGCAGGCCCATTACACTCATGTGCTTGATGAGCTTGGTCGACTCGCGGAGGATGTGCCAGTCATACGACTGAGCTGTCCGGATTTTTGGATACCGTGTTATCTTGAGTCGTTGTTGGCGTTTCTCTCCCTCGAGCAATCTGCTCTTCGTGTCAAGTTGGAATCGAATCCTCCTGTTGTGGGTTTGAGCGCGGTGGAGGAGGGCCGGTGCGATCTTGCCTTTGGTGTCGGGCTTCCCACGGAACTGAAGCCCCCGATGAACATGAGGTTGTTTCTTCGTGAGAGAATTGTGGCAACGATTCATGAAGACAATGCGTTGGCGGGATGCGAGACGCTAGCGTTGGAGCAGCTTGCTGGTGAGCCTTTGGTGGTTCTCGACGATCGGGCCGAAGGATTCAGCCGCATGAACGAAGAGATATTGAGATTTTTTACGCAGCGCGGTTGTGCTCCCTGCGACATACGACGTACTGAGCAGATTGAGACGCTCGGGCTTAAGCTGAGCGAATGCAAAGGATATGCCCTTACGCCTGCGTCGCTGCAGTTTCCTCATAGGGATTACCTGCGGGCGATCCCCCTTGAGGAAGAGGACATCTCTTTCCCACTGTGCTTCTTTTTTCGCACAGATCGCTTGAGCCCTGCGCTGACCAAATTTTTCGAATATGCCGAGCAATTTGTCTTGTTGTCGGGGGAGCGCGCCGGAGACCTTGCTACTGCTCCGTCATCAGCAAATCGAGCAATTCTTGACGGGTATTGATGCCGAGCTTCTCGTAGATGTGGCGGGTGTGGGCCTTCGCGGTGCCCTCGGCGATGATGAGTTCGTGGGCCACGCCGGAAAGCGACTTGCCCTGAGCAAGCAGCTCCATCACCTCCCGTTCGCGTGGCGTGAGGCGGCGCGCTTCGGCCACGGTGGCGCAGCGACGCGCCAGACGCGTGCGCTCGTTCTCCTCGGGTGGTCGCTTGCCCATGAAGGCGATGCCCCAGCGCTCGCCGATCTCGCGTTCGTTAAGCACGAGAGTTGCCACCGCCACAATGGCCGCAATGGCGACTACGGCACCGATGGCCGGTCCCGTGCCTCCGAACAGGCCGGATCCATCGAAGAGGAGCGCCCCCTCGCGGCCGACCCAACTCACGAGAATCAGCGACTCCTCGATGCCGAACAGCAGAAGCGCACTCACGCCGAAGCGCTTGGAGATGTCGCAGAGGAACAGAAACACGATGGCGTTGAAGAGCATCACGCCCAGGGTTGTGCAGAAACTGCCGGCCAAATTGCCGCCAAGGCCGAATAGCGGCACGATGAGGAGCCCGCAGCAAAGGAGGATGACCGGCGCCCGGTACAAGGCGGACAAGGGCAGTCGGTTAGAGAACCACCACACCCACGCGAACAGCACAAGACCGCCGACCAAGGTGGTCGCGGTGGAATGGGAGCCGACCAGCAGGGGGTAGGCGCTGCGAATATGGGCGGAGCTGTAGCTGGCCACCAGCTCGAAGAGGGCGAGGATAAGGAAGAACTTCCAGGGAATGAGCCGACGGTTGGCGGCGATGGGCCGATCTTCTGCCGGGACGTAGAGTCGGTAGGAGCGATGGGCCAAGGCCGCCGAAAGCGCTGGCAGCACGAGCAGCGCCCCGTAAAGGTACTCATCGCTGAAGCCCTGAAGCGCAAAGGTGAGCACGACTCCACCGATGATGGCGAGCGCGTAGTACAGCGCCACGCGGGTAGGACTGAGGCAGCTGTAGATTTCGCACCACAGCAGAATGAGAAGCGCCGAGCCGATGCCGCCGGCCAGGGTTGCTGGCGCAACAAGGGCGTCGGTGGTTGCGGGCAGTGCCAGAGCCGCCACGTTCGCGGCCACGGAGAACCCAAGCAGAAGAGCGATGGTCCCATAGACCCAGCGTCGCCCGGCCAAAGGCGCGATGCGGCTGGAGAGCAGGGCGATGACGATAGCGCTGCCGGCGAGCACCACATCGTAGGCGAACTGGCCGGCGGTGCCGCTGACGGGCATGGGCACCGAGGGATTCGCATAGGTGAGCGACACCCAGGCGCGCCACAGGGCAAAGCCGAGGAAGGCTTGGGGCATATCGAGCAAACGCATGAGTGAGTGCTTTGGTGCAGCTTCATTGTGGGCCATGGCGTTACCCCCTCTTGTCCGCCCTTGGCTGCAAGGGTCGTGCTTTCGCGGTGTCAACAGCGACCATTATAACGTGACGGGTTCTCTGCGGGGGCGAATGGCCGTGGCCGCAGCTGGTGCTCTCGTTGTGAGAAGAGTGCGGGGCACGTCGGCAACCGCTCAGAAACATGGAACGCTAGTGCCGATAAGATTGACGGTAGGGCTGGCGCTTCCCCAGGAAAACAGGGTGTTTATGCCACCTGTTTACAAAGATAAACAGCGAAAGTGCTGCGCGGTAGATGTGCGGTGGAGCTCGAGCAGGCATAGTGAGAGCCAGCAAAGCCGTTCGGCGCCGCGAAGTCGCAAGGAACGCTCGGGGCCGGCGGAAGGGAAAAGAGAACACATAGGAGGGTTCCCATGAACAAGATCGCCAACATGCATGTCGCCAGTTCCACCGCCGGCTCGCTCAGCCGGCGTAGTCTGTTCAAGCTCGGCGGGCTCGCTACAGCCGTCGCTGCCGGAGCTTCGCTGGCCGGGTGCGCGCCTCAGCCGAAGAGCGCGTCTATGGCCGATACCGGCTCGGGCGCGACGCGCGCTGCCGACGGTACGCCCAGCTTCCTCATCGCGCCTGAACCCATTACGGAGTTCGATGAGACGCGCGACTTTGAGGTCGTCGTCGTGGGCGCCGGCGTCTCGGGCATGGCTGCCGCCATGTCGGCCGCTGAAGCTGGTGCCAAGATTGCCTGTGTGCAGCGCGAGGCCACGCCTTCCTCCCAGGGCAACATGGCCGCTGGCGTCGATTTGAACCAGACGAGCGAAGCAGGCAAGCAAGCCCTTATCAGCTATCTCATCAAGTTGGCCGACCACCGCAGCAACCGCGCTCTTCTGGAAGCCTGGGCCGACAACTCCTTCGAGGCGCTGTCCTGGTTCCGCGAGGCCGCGTCCGCCGGCGGCATCGAGGTGAATCCCGATGAGCCCCAGGCCGACCGCGTGCTGCACATCAACGGCTACGACGTGTACCTGCACGCCAACACCTACTTCCGCATCGGCCACGACGAGGTGGTGAAAGCCATCACCCCCATTGCCGAAAGCGCGGGGGTGGAGTTCTTCTTCAGCTGCCCGGCCCAGCAGCTCGTTACCGACGAGTCCGGCCGCGTGACCGGCGTGGTGTGCGAGGAGGACGGCAAGAATGTGCTGTTCAACGCTAGCAAGGGCGTCATTCTGGCTACGGGCGACTACCAGTGCGACCTGGAGATGGTGGCTTACTACTGCCCCGACATCAAGGAGTTCCCGCCCTGCCAGATGAACCGCACCGGCGACGGCCACAAGATGGGTGTGTGGGCCGGCGGCGAGATTGAGCCGACGACGCACACCAAGATGATCCATGACGCCCGCGTGGGCCGTGTGGATACGCCGCATCTGCTGGTGAACGCCAAGGGCGAGCGCTTTATGTGCGAGGGCCCCATGCAGGGCTACCTGAACAACTATGTGCGCGAGTACATCCACGAGGCCGGCGGCGACGCCAAGGCGGGCAACCTGTACACCATCGTGGACGCGAAGTGGCAGGACCAGATTGCGGAGTGGAAGGCCATCGACCCGGAGATCGACGCCTCGAACTGCAAGTGGTTCTACGAGGGCAACACCATCGAGGAGGCCTGCGCCGCCATGGCCGCCGATACGGAATCGGGCGCCTACGAGTTGGACGCCGCAGCCGTGCAGAAAACGGTGGATCGCTACAACGAGCTTTGTGCCAAGGGCTCCGATGACGACTTCGGCAAGAACTCCACGTTCATGCGCGCCATCGACACCCCGCCGTTCATCGTGGTGCCCCACGAGTTCGGTATGGGACTTTCGGCCATCATCGGCGGCCTGCTCATTAACGCCGACAACCAAGTGCTGAAAGCTGACGAGCACACGCCCATCGACGGCCTGTTCGCCGTGGGCAACGTGTCCGGCTGCTTCTACGGCGGCGTCGACTACCCGATGGACGTGCTGGGGCTTTCCATCGGCCGCGCCATCACCGGCGGCTATCTCGCCGGCAAGCACGTAGCGAGCCTGTAGCGACGTTTCCATACCCACACCCTCCCCTCGAGAGCCCGCCGACACGCGGGCTCTCGTTTCTCTTACAACAATGAAAGTCGATTCGTAAGGCGTGGGGGGCGGAGAAGGGGCTATACTGGCAGCATGACATTTCGAAACAGGAGGTATCTCCCATGACTGACCAGCAGAATCCCTTCAGCACCATGCCCGAGCCGCCCCAGGCTTTCGACAACGCGCAGGGCCAGGGGCAGGCCGCGCAGTCCTACGACACCGACCAAACCGCTCAGCAGGCTTACGACCCCTACCAGGCGCAGCAACCCTACGGCGCCGGCCAGGGCTATGACCCCTATCAGGCCCAGCAAACCTACCAGCAGCCCTATCAGGCCACCTACGAGCAGCCGCAGCCGGCCTACCAGCAGGTGTACGCCCAGCCCGTGGCCCCGGCGGCCCCTGCAGCTCTTTACCCGATGACCGACACCGACCGCAATCTGCGCCTTGTGGCGTTCATCTTCTGCATCCTGTCGCTGGTGGGCTCGTGTTGGCTCATCATCCCGCTGGCGTGGATGATTCCCATGTCGGTCATCTCCTGGGGCATCTACAAGGGCACCAAGGCCAACACCGTCGCCTTCGGCGTGTGCACTCTCATCTTCTGCTCGCTGGTGGCCGGCATCTTGCTGCTGTGCTCGAATAAGGATCGATAGAAGGCAAGGCTCGCGAGCTAGCGAGCTCTGCGAATCCGCGTGCTCGTGAGCCTGCCGCTTTCATGGTCCTGCGAACGGCATGGGCTTGTGATCTCCCAAGCGCGTGCCGCCAGACGCGCAACTCAAAGTCGCGACACCACGAGTTGGTTGAGCGAGACATGCTGCTCGGCAGCTTCGATGGCGAGCTCGCGATGCTTCTCGGGCGGGATGCGCAACGCGAACTTACCCGAATAGGTGCGACTGGCCAGAGGGGTGGGCGCTTCTTCGCCGCTCTCGGCCATGTCCTCTAGAACGGTGCTCACGACCGCAACTATGACGCAGGAAATTCTCGGTTCATTCCTCGCGCAGACCGCAGTTGCGTCGCGTTTGAGGTAATGGGGCCATGCGAAAATGAAAAGCCGCAAGCGCTGGGATGGAACATTCGCGGATTGGGAACCCATCGCGCGTCGTATCGCCGCTGGCCAAAACCGCGCGCGAGCTGTACGGACGGGTCATCGCTGGCCAAAAAAGGCGCGCGAGCTGTATGCGGGGAGGCACGTTTGGCGCTTTCTGGCCAAAAACCCCGCGCCAGCTGTGCCGTGGGGTCGCAATCTCGGGATCGGCGTCATCCTCGAGCTGAGTTTCCCCAGTTCAGAATGCCGCTGCAAAGGGGTGTACGAGCCCGGGACAGCGGACCCCGAGGAGAATCCCTCGAAAATAGCAGTCCGCGCGCGATTTTTGGCCAATTGGCGAGGGCGACGCGAGGCGTGCACGAGCGGCGACTCAATTTGGAAGCCGTGCGGAGTTCTCGGGGATGCAACGAAGGAGACGACGGGGTCGTGCGCGGGTGGGAGGCCCAATCGCGAGAGGCGAGGGCCGCTCTGGTTCCCCTCCCGGGCCTCTAGGCGGCCCTATTGTTCTTCGGAGGCTTGATGAACAGCGAAACGATAAGGGCCGCAATGGCCACGCCGAAGAAGACCCAGAAGGCGCCGAGGTAGCTGCCCGATCCCATTTGCGAGAGGGCGAGAATCTGCGGACCTACGATGGCGGCCGGGATCATCTGGCAGGTGGCGATGGCGTAGTTGATGCCGTAGTACTTCGGCCCAAAGAAGGTGCCCACCATGGCCGACATCGAGCACATATTCCCACCGTACATGAGGCCGAGCAACATGAATCCGGCGACGAGCAGCGGGAAGTTGCTGCCCATCATGGCGAAGGCGCAGCAGAGCATGCCCGCGGCGAAGGCCACGGCGATCCAAGTGAGGCACACGCGGTAGCCGAACTTGTCCCAGATGAATCCGTTGATGAGGCGCCCGAGTCCGTTCATGGCTGACACGCTGCCCATGGCCGCGGTAGCCAGCATAAGCGCCTCGGCCTCGGGCAGCGCGGCGCTGACGCCCGCGCCAGCCGCCGCTGCCCCGCTCGCTCCCGCCCCCGCGCTCGCTGCCCCGCTCGCTGCTGCTCCAGCGCCCATGAGCAACTCCATGGCCGCCGGCACTGCTTGGCTGATGAGCGCCAGACCGCCGCAGGTGACGAGCATCAGATACACCATGAACACCCAGAACGTGGGCGTACGCACCATTTGGCCACCCGTCATGTCGACGGCCGCCACGGTGGCGTTCTGCCGCGCCTTTTCCAGAAGAGGGCGAACATATTCCGGCGTCGGCAGCTTCATGATGAAGGCGCCGGCCCCCACCAGCACGACGAAAATGACTCCCAGCGCTCCGAAGGTCAGACGCCACCCGAGCGCGCCCAGCATCGTGGTGACAACGGGGGACAGCAGCATGGTGCCGCCGCCGAAGCCCATGAGCATAGCACCGGAGGCCAGGCCCTGCTTGTCGGGGAACCACTTCAGCGTGACGGACATGACCACATCGGTGCCAAGACCTACGCCGGCCCCGACCAGCACGCCGTAGGTGGCGTAAATGAAGGGCAGCGATTCGGTGAAGGCCGAGGCGATAAGCCCGAGTCCCAGGCAGGTGGCGGTTATGAGCATGACCGTGCGCGGCGAGGTGCGCTCTTCCAGCGCGCCCGCTACGAGCATGCCGGCGCAGAAGGTGATGATAGAGAGCGTGAATACCACCGAGGTGGCCGAGCGATCCCAGCCGAATTCCGCCTCCAGTGGGTCGACGAACAGCGACCAGGCATAGATGAGCCCGAAGAACATGAGCAGCACGAAGGCGACGAAGAAGTACAGCAGACGGTGCGGCGTTGCGTGGGACATGGCTCTCCCCTCGAGATCGCGTTCCTTATGAGCTGCCAGCCACCTTCAGTTTAGCGGGCGCAGAAAAAAGGGCAAGAAGAAAGGGAAAGGGCGACCCAAAGGGACGCCCTTGCAGTTCGAGTGGGCTATAGGTTTTGCCGTAGGCTAACCCTCGTACAGTGAGAAGTCGTCCTTGCCGACGCCGCAGACGGGGCATACCCAGTCGTCGGGAATATCCTCGAAGGCCGTGCCCGGCGCGATGCCGCCGTCCGGGTCGCCCACCTCGGGGTCGTAGATGTAGCCGCATACGTCGCAAATGTACTTGTCCATGGGAACCTCCCAGTCGTCGAATGGTTGCAACATGCGTATCCTCCCACAGGCAGCGTTTCCGCGCAGGCGGGCATCCGATCTGAAACCATTCGGTGAATCGACGATCCTGTGTTGCGCTCGCGAAAGGACGCGATGAGGCTCGGGAAAACACCCAGCTAGAACTTAGAAAATCAGCGGAAAACTAATCTATAACGGCGCAGCAACGAAAACCGCCCCCGTCGCCAAAACGCCGGGGAAGAGCGCAGGATATGAAACGAATCCGCGAGTTCGTGCGTTGAAGCTCGCCCGCAGGACGGCTCAAGGGAGCTGTCCGCAAGCCCGCCCGCCCCGGCGCACCCTGGAAAGGAAGACGACAATGGTCACTCAAGAGCAGCAATCGATCATCGATCATGCCCAGCTGCAGAAGATCAACGGCTGGCAGCATATCAAGGTGAAGGGCACCCCCTACGAGTGCGGCTTCCAGGAGGGCTACCTTCTGGCCGACGAGTACAAAGACGCCCTGCGCGTGTACAAGTTCATGACCCTGGAAACCTTCGGTATGACCTACGAGTGGTTCGCCGAGCAGGCGCTGAAGTTGCACCGCGACAAGATTCCCACCCGCTGGTTCGAAGAGCTGCGCGGCATGGCCGAGGGCCTGACGGCTGCCGGCATCCCCACCACCACCGACGACATGATCGCGTGGAACGATTGGATGGAGATCACCGGCTACTGGTGGCCCCAGAACGCCGGCAAGATCATGAGCCGTCCGCTCATGAAGACCCACCGCAAGGAGCATTGCTCCGCCATCGTGGCCACCGGCTCGGCCACGGTGGACGGCAAGCCCTACCTGGGCCATGAGAGCTTCGACGAGTTCTGGAGCGGCCAGTACTTCAATATCTGCAAGCGCGTGGAGCCCGACGACGGCTATGCCTTCATCATGCAGGCCTCGGCGCCGTGCATGCTCTCGTCCATGACCGACTTCTACGTGACCGCCGCGGGCCTGAACATCACCGAGACCACCCTGGCCGGCTTCGACCGCTACGACGACGCGGGCATGCCCGAGTGGGTGCGCATCCGCGACGCCGTGCAGTACGCGGCCACCATCGACGAGTTCGTCGAGCGCCTGAACAAAGGCAACAACGGCGGCTACGCCAACGCCTGGCTCATTGCCGACCACAACACCGGCGAGATCGCCCGCTTCGAGCAGGGCCTGGAATTCACGAGCCTCGAGCGCACCTTCGACGGCGCGTACTTCGGCTGCAACGCCGTGTTCGACCCGCGCATCCGCAACCTGGAATGCAAGGACAACGGCTTCAACGATCCGCGCCAGCAGACCGGCGCCCGTCGCCAGCGCTGGATGGAGCTCATCGATCAGTACTACGGCAAGATCGACCTGGAAGTCGTGAAGAAGATGCTCGCCGACACCTACGACGTGTACCTCGGCTACAACTGCCCGTCGAGCCGCGACATCTGCTCGCACTACGATGTGGATCCTCAGTACTACGCCGACGATCCGGACGCCGTGTGGAACATCCCGTTCTATCCGGCTGGCTCCTGCGACGCCAAGGCCGCCGGCCCCGACGACGTGAAGCACCTGAAGATGTGGGGCCGCTACGGCCGCGCCGACGGCGTGGAGTTCAATGCTCGCGACTTCATGGACCAGCACCCGCTGTGGAAGTGGATGGACGGCTACCTGGAAGATCGTCCGACTCAGCCTTGGACGCTCTTCGACTAAAGGGAATTCGAACCGGCGCTTTTCCACGGTGCCGCGTTCCTTCCATAGAGATCATCGCTAACCAATCGAGGATAAGGAGCATAGATTATGGAAATCTCAAAGGAACAAATCGCGAAGATGGCCGAATCCTACAAGAAGGCCGAAACCCAGCACGTGGCCCAGCGCGCGGTGACCAAGAACGGCATTCTGGAGTCGGCGGAAAGCGTGGAGGTGCTCAAGCGCATGAGCCCCAAGAACTTCGCGTTTTCCATCGACGTTGACGACCAGGCCGTGGCCAACCAGAAGATGTCGGGCCGCTGCTGGATGTTCGCCTGCTTAAACGTGCTGCGCTTCCACATTGAGAAGGAACTTGATTTGCCGAAGGGCACCTTCGAGTTGTCCCAGGCCTACCTGGCGTTCTTCAACAAGCTGGAGCGCGCCGCCTGGTTCCTCGAGCACGTGGTGGCCACGGCCGACAAGCCGCTGGACGACCGCGAGGTCGACTGGCTGTTCACGACGCCCATGGCCGACGGCGGCGACTGGGATATGGTGTGCGCCCTGGTGAAGAAGTACGGCGTGGTGCCGCACGAGGCCCAGGCCGAGACCCACTGCACCAACAACACCGCCGAGCTGAACACGGTGCTCTCGCACCTGCTGCGCCAGGATGCCCTGAAGCTGCGCACCATGGCCCAGGAGGACAAGGATACCAAGGCCACCCAGGAGGAAATGCTTTCCGAGGTGTACCGCGTGCTGGCCGTGTGCTTCGGTGAGCCGGTGCAGAAGTTCGACTTCACCTACAACGATGCCAAGGGCCACTACCATGCCGACCTCGGCATCACCCCGTTGGAGTTCCTGAAGAAGTACGTGCCCATCAACCTGGACGACTACATCGGCGTCATCAACGTGCCCGGCGACGACAAGCCCTACGGCCGTATGTACGCCATCCAGGATTCCGACCAGATTCCCGAGCGTCGCAACCTGTACCTGAACGTGCCGATGGAGGAGCTGAAGGGCTACGTCATCGACTCCCTGAAGGACGGCGAGCCTGTCTGGTTCGGCTCCGACGTGCTGCAGCACTGCGACCGCAACGCCGGTGTCATGGACTTCGATCTGTACGACCTTGAGGCCATGTTCGGCGTGAAGTTCACCATGGACAAGGCCCAGCGCTTCGCCACCCACGAGAGCCTGCCGACCCACGCCATGACCATCGCCGGCGTCGATATCAAGGACGGCAAGCCCACGAAGTGGAAGATCGAGAACTCCTGGGGCACCGAGAACCACGGCATGAAGACCGGCAACAACGGGTATTTCGTCTGCAGCGACGAGTGGTTCGACAACTTCGTCTACGAGGTGGCCATCCGCAAGGATCGCCTGAGCCCCGAGATGCAGAAGGCGCTGGACTCCGACCCCATCGTGTGGCCGTTCTGGAACACCTTCAATCCGGTTTCCGCCTAAGCGGCAATCGGGCGCCGGCCTCGGGGGTTCCGCACGGGATGCCCCAAGGCCGGCCCCTGCGGGCGGCTTTTGCGAGTCGCGCGCGGCAACTATCCGCTGTCCGGCGGGGTGCCTTTTCCGGGAATGACGTCCCGGGAAGGGGAGCCCGCCCCGCCGGGCCCTTTCGTGAGGGGTAACTATGAGCTCCCAAACTACAACTCATGCGGCCAAAGCGCCGGCGAAGGGCGCAGCGAAGGCCAGCAGTGGAACCTATATCAGCCTGATGGCTCTGGTCATGATGAACGTGACCATCATCGGCAGCGTCGCCAACGACGTCCAGCAGGCTTATTACGGGCTGTCCTCCGTCACGCTCTTCATCATCGGCGCTCTGGTGTTCTTCCTGCCCACCGGTTTGGTGGCGGCCGAGCTGGCTTCCGGCTGGGGCCAGCGCGGCGGCATCTTCCGCTGGGTCGGCGAGGCTATGGGCCCTGGGCTGGCATTTACGTGTCTGCTCATTCTGTGGTTCCAGACCTCCATCAACTTCGGTATGGGCGTTGCATCGGCATCGGCCACCATCGGCTTCTATACGCCTGATTGGGACTGGGCTGTGCAGTTCATGAACCATCCGGAGAACCAGTTCTTCATCATTTTGGCGTGGCTGGCCTACTACTGGGGCCTGACCTTCCTGTCCACCAAGGGCGTGAAGGCCTTCGCCCGCCTGACCAAGTACGGCGTCATCATCGGCACGTTCATCCCGCTGGCGTTCATCGTCATCTTCACGGTGGTATGGCTCGCCCAGGGCAACGTGTCCAATGTGACTCCCACGCCCGAGGCGTTCAATCCCTTCGCTGATGGCTTCAGCCTCACTAACCTGGCCCTGGCCGCCGGCGTGTTCTTCAGCTTCGCCGGCATCGATATGAACGCCGCCCACATCAAGCAGCTGAAGAAGCCGCAGAAGGAATTCCCGCTGTCCATCTTCATCGCCATGATCCTGACGCTGATCATCTTCATCGCCGGTACCGTGTGCATCGCCATCGTCACGCCGAAGCAGGACATGAACCTGGTCTACGGCCTGTACCAGACCTATAAGATCCTCGGCGCCACCTTCAACTGCCCGTGGATTTACGTGGCCTTCGTGTGGGTCGGCCTCGGCGCTTCCATGGCGTCGCTCGTCACCAACATGGCCGGTCCCTCGTTCATGCTCGGCCAGGCCGGACGCTCCGGCTTTTTGCCGAAGGTGCTGCAGAACTCCAATAAGCACGGCATGCCGAGCCGTCTGATGTACCTGCAGATGACGTTCATGACCCTCATCGCCTTCCTGTGCTTCCTCATCCCGAACATCGAGGGCTTTGTCGTGCTCATCACCCAGGCCATCACCATCCTCTACATGATGTACTACGTGTTGATGTTCGTCTCGTTCTTGAAGCTGCGTCACGACCAGCCGAACCGTCCGCGTCTGTTCAAGGTGCCCGGCGGCAACGTGGGCGCGTGGCTTGTGGCCGGCCTTGGTCTTCTGGCCTGCCTGTTCGGCATCGTGCTGGCCATTATCCCGCCGGCCCAGGTAGCCGAGGAAGTGGGCAGTCCGGTGACCTACGTGGTGGTTATCGTGGCCATCATCGTTGTCACCTTCGCCATCTGCTTCGGCGTGTACCAGGCCTCCAAGCGCCATCATTGGGCCGACCCGAACAATGTGTTTGCGCCGTTCACCTGGCAGATCGAGGGTTTGAAGAAGCCCCAGAAGGTTCTGTCCAACGTGCCGTCCGAGCTGATGAGCGAGGGCCAGAACCCCATGGGCATGCCCATCAAGAAGCTGTGGAACCCCAACGAGCAGATCGTGCTTCCCGACGAGTACGTGCCGGGCAAGCATCATCCGTCCTCTCCGGCTATTGAGGCCGGCGACGATCCTGCGGCCATGAACCACCCGGTGAAGACCAGCGGTACGTCCATCGGCGCGCTGGGTGCCATCCCCCTAAGCCAGCCGGCGATGATTTCGGAGAAGGCCGGTATCGGCACGTCGGCCACGGTGGGTCTGAAGAAGGCGGCTCCGGTGGAGGGTACCGAGCCGGTGCGGCTTGATACGAAAGTGCCGGCGGCCCCTGCTGATGAGGTGGCTGCCGAACCGGTGCCGCGCGACCCGGCGGCCGACGCCAAGCGAGCGGCTGCGGCTGAGGCGGCAGCCCTGACGGCCGAGAAGTCCTCGCAGGCCAAGGCCCATGCCGAGGCGGTGGCTGCCGAGGCGCTCGAGCAGCAGGTGGAAGCCGACAGCGACTTGGTGTCCGCTCGCCGCGAGGTGAAGGAGGCCAAGGCTGCGGCCGACCAGGCGCGCAAGGCTGCGCGCGGGGCTGGTGCCGAGACGGCTGCTGCGCCGGAGAAGGCTGCCGGCACCGCCTCCGATGCGGGCGCGACCAAGGGCGGCGATGCTGCCGACGGCGCTGCCGGTACTGCCGGTGCCGACGACGCCGGTGCTGCCAAGGGGTCTTCTAAGTAAGTGTTTCGGAAGGGGGTCGCGCCGCAGGATGTGCGGGCGGCGCGGCCCCCTCGAGGGTAAAAAGAGGTGTTCTCAATGAGTGCAAACGGAAAGACAAACGCGGGCGCGCCGCCGAAGGCTCCCGTAGCCGTAGCCACGGCCGCGTCCGGTGCGGCGAAGGGCGTCTCCGATGACGCTACGACCGCTCGCCTCTCCATGCCGGAAAACAACGGGAAGAAAGTGACGAAGCCGACCGTGGCCACCCAGCAGAACGCCGGCGACGACTTCAAAGCGACCCTAACTGTAAAGGACATGGTGGTATGGGGCCTCATCACCATGGTGCCCATCTCTCCCATGGCCGTTTACGGCGGCGTGTTCGCCGACTCCGGCGGCATGCCCACGCTCGCGTTCCTCATCGGGTTCGTGGCCGTGCTGTTCTCGGTGTTCTCCTTTGGCATCATGATTCAGCATTTCCCGTCTTCGGGATCAATCTTCACCTATGTGAGCCACGTGTTCGGCAAGCTGCCCGGCTTCATCGCCGGCTGGCTGATGCTGTTGCAGTACTTGGTGAGCCCGGCCATGGTGTACCTCATCGCGGCTATCGCCATTCACAGCATGCTGCCGGATGTGCCGATTCTGGCTCTGTGCTTCGGGTTCCTCATTATTGTGGCCATCGTGTCGCTTATCGGCATGAAGACCGCCATGGTGGTGAACAAAGTGGCACTGGTGGCTCAGCTGGCGATTCTCGCGCTGTTCGTCGTGTGCGGCGTGATGTTCGTCGTGCAGCATCCCGAGAGCGCGAATTTCTCGCCGACCAACCTGTTCAACCCCGCCAAGTTCGAGTTCGGCGGCACCATGTCCGCTGTGTCGCTGGCTGTGATGTCCTACGTGGGCTTCGGCGCCATCGCCACGCTGACCCAAGAGGCGAAGGACCCCAAGCACGGGCCGTCGCGCGCCATGATGGTGATGGCCATTCTGCTGTGCGTGCTGTACGCGCTGCAGTGCTTCATCGCCACCTGCATCGATCCGTCGGGTGCGGCCTTTGCCGGCAATACCGACAACGCGTTCTACGCCGTGGCCAAGATGGCCGCTGGTCCCTGGCTCATGGTGGTATGCGCCGTGGGCGTGGCCTTGGCTCAGGGCGTGTTCACCGCTATCGCGCAGCAGAATTCCATCGCCTTCGTCATGTTCACCATGGCCAATGGCGGTTGCCTGCCGAAGTTCATGGCCAAGATGAACAAGCGCACGAACTCGCCTTTGAACGCCGTCATCTTCATCATCGCCCTGTCCGTGGTGCTGACGCTGCTCTTCCATTTCAGCGGCATCGACATGAACACCGTGGTGAAGATCTCGAACTTTGGCGCGCTGTCCACCTACGTGATGCTGAACGTGTCGGTCATCGTGTTCTGCTGGTTCCAGCTGAAGCAGCGCAAGGGGGCAAAGGCCGTGTTCATGCACCTGGTGTTCCCGGCGCTCGGTGCGCTGGTGTGCTTCGCGATTCTGATGTCCGTGGGCACCGTGGCCCTGGTGACGGGCGTGGTGTTCATCCTCATCGGCATCGCCTATTACCTGGTGCTGACCCGCGTGCTGCATCGTCAGATTAACCTCGGGTAACGCCCGGTTGGCTGACAGCACCGTTGGTTGACGACCTGAACGATCTAAACGGGCCCTGACCTTGTGCGTCTGGGCCCGTCTTGTGCTTTGGGTATGGTGCCCCGCAGCATACAGCGGTACTCCGATGCGGGCGCGCAGGTGCCCGTGACAGGGTGCTGCGCAGATGTGCGCAGGTGGTTTTGCTCTCCATGGCGTATTTTGGCGTTTTTGGTGCACATGCTCGGGGATAATCATTTCCTTGCCGAGAAAAGTAGCGCAAATTTTTCGCTTTCGGTGCAGATAAACGAGTTCTGAGGGCAGATGCTGGCCTTCTCCTCGCTTGCTATGCACCGATTTCGAAATTAGCGGCCAAAACTCAAAGGAAAGACCTGCGGAAGTCCGTGACAGGCGTTTGTGCTCATGGTACACTGCAATGCTTACGAGCCAGTGCGAATCCTGTTTCCAACAGTCCGTGCTCAGAGGCTGTGTCCGGGTCTCTGCATACCAGATTCGCAAGATCCTCTCACGACGGGCCCGAGAGGAGTGCGTCATGGTTCGGCCATCTTCCCCCGTCGCTTCCCGGCGGATCGTTTGCTTTAGCCACAAGACAGCGCTGGAAATACTGACGGCATTGCCCCCGTCCCAAAAGCCCCAGCCCATGCGTAGCCGAAAGTTCCCCGACCAAGCACCGTCCTTAAAGGATGCGCAGTTGGCAAGCGATCGCGTTTTGGAGCAGTGCCCCGCGCTCTCCCTTTCTCGGCCCCTCCATGTTACAAGCGCTTCTACGTCTCACAACCACCGCACCGATGTTGTCGAATTTCATCGCAGCGGGAAGCCGTTTGGCGGCACGGGCTTGCTTTCGCTGGGTGAAGGGACAAGGGTGACCAGCGTACCGTTCACCTTTGTGCAAATGGCAACGTCGCTTTCGTTGATCGAACTGCTTGAGTTGGGTTATGAGCTTTGCGGCACCTATCGCAGAGGAAGAGCGGGTGAGCCTACGCGATACCATGCTGACCCTTTGATGACTACGCGACAGCTTGCCCAGTTCTTGCGCATGAATCCCGGCATGCATGGAGCAAAGCCTGCTCAGCGCGCATTGTCGTACATTGCCAAAGGGGCGGAGTCGCCGCGTGAGGCGAAATGTGCGTTGTTGTTCGGGCTGCCAGTGGCGTTGGGCGGATACGGCCTGGGCATTCCCCTTATGGGCTATGAGGTTGAATGCACGGGTGAGGCTTATGCTATCGCCGAAACACGAATGCTGCGATGCGACCTGTTCTGGCCATCAGCTCGTTTGGCCATGGAGTACCAAAGCAGGGCTTTTCACGAGGGGGAATTGCACCGTGCTCGAGACTCGCGCCGCGTGAATGCGTTGCGAGCCATGGGCATCGACGTGGTGCTAGCCACCGACAACGAGCTTGAGAGTTTGTTTGCTTGCGACACGATAGCGCAGTCGATGCTGCGGGTTTTGGGCAAGCGCAACCGCACATGTGTAAGAAATGCTCGTGATCGAAAACTGAAGCTACGTCGGCAGCTTGGCCTGCCGCTTGAGCCTCGACGCACCTTTGAAGCGGTAGGGAGTCCCTCTCATTTTGGCGAGGAATAACGTTTTTGGTGCAAAACCGCATAGTGCGAGAGGCTATTCCGGCGAAGTTTGGCGAAAAACTGCAGAATTGGTGCAGCCGGGGGAGGCAGAAGCAAGGCGAATGAGCGCTTGTCGGGAGTCGTGGTGCACCTGCTGAAAGCCGAGGCACCAAAAACGCAATAATGTTCCACCGGAGTTCGATGGAAACTACGCTAGATAGCAAGACCGGCTGGAGTGGGATGATTTTGGTTCGGTTCGCTCACGGCGCTTGGGACGGTGCGTCCGCAGCGACCGCAGTCCGCAATGCTCGCAACGCCTGAAGTGCCCGCGGCCTGGGGCTCGCAATGCTCGCAACGCCTGAAGTGCCCGCTGCCTGCAGCTTGCAGCCCTGCAGCCCTGCAGCCTTGCCTTTCCGTGGTGCCTGAAACGATATGCATGTCGCGCCTTGATAGCTCCGCTGCCGCAGTTGTGCGTCTACAGCACTTCGTGCAGGGCCGCTTTCAGGGCTGCGAGATCGTCGGGGGTGGTGGACCAGCTGGTGACGAGGCGGATGACGGTGCGGCCGTCCCCGAGCTTTTCCCAGGTGCTGAAGCGGACGCCCTCGGCCAGTGCCTCGACTTGGGCGTTGTCCAGAACGACGAACTGTTGATTGGTGGGGCTTTCGCGGAAGAAGGTGCACCCGGCCTCGCGCAGGATGCGGCGCAGCTCGTCGGCGGCCGCAGCGGCCGTACGTCCCACTTCGCCATAGAGGTCGTCGGTGAACAGCGTGTCGAACTGCACGCCGAGCAGACGCCCCTTGGCCAGCAGGGCGCCGTGCTGCTTGGCGTGGGTGAGGAAGTGCCGGGGCATGCCGCCGCGCGGGAACACGACCGCCTCGCCGCAGAGCGCTCCGCATTTGGTGCCGCCGATGTAGAAGGCGTCGGTGAGGCGCGCGATGTCGGCCAGGGAGACGTCGGTGTCGGGAGCGGCCAGGCCATAGGCGAGGCGCGCACCGTCCAAGTACAGCGGGATGTCGTAGCGGCGGCAGAGGGCCGACAGCTCCTCCAGCTCGGCCAGAGAGTACAGCGTGCCCAGCTCGGAGGGGTGCGCGATGAACACCATGCCGGGGAACACCATGTGGGTGTAACTGGCGTCGGCGTAGAAAGTCTCCAGATAAGCTTCCACGTCGGCGGCGCGCAGTTTGCCGTCGCATTCGGGCACGGTGAGCACCTTGTGCCCGGTGGCTTCAATGGCACCGGCTTCATGAACGGCGATGTGCCCCGTATCGGCAGCGATGACACCCTCGTGCCCGGCCAGCAGAGCCGAAATGACCACGGCGTTGGTCTGGGTGCCGCCCGTGAGGAAGAACACGTCGGCGGTCTCGTCATCGCAAGCCGCACGGATGCGGGCCGCCGCGCTTTCGCAAAAGCGGTCGCTGCCATAGCCCGGCGCCGGCTCCAGGTTCGTCGCCGCCAGCGTCTCAAGAATGCGCGGATGGGCACCGGTGGAATAGTCGTTCTCGAACGAGATCATGAGTCCTCCTCAGGGCTTCCCGGAGATGTGCGTCGTGCTATTATTCCACAACGTCGAAGATGGTGGCGAAAGGCGGTACGCGAGATGGCGATCGATAA
Organism: Adlercreutzia sp. CNCM I-6207; assembly: GCF_977072305.1. Classification (NCBI taxonomy): domain Bacteria; kingdom Bacillati; phylum Actinomycetota; class Coriobacteriia; order Eggerthellales; family Eggerthellaceae; genus Adlercreutzia; species Adlercreutzia sp. CNCM I-6207. The sequence goes on along the minus strand of NZ_CDRVLZ010000002.1, from coordinate 21,041 downwards.
GGTGAAGGCGTATTTTGCGGAATTCGGGCGCGAGGGGGATGTTATGGAATTCCCCACATCCAGCGCGACCGTGGAACTGGCGGCTCAGGCCGTGAGCTGCGAGCCGGCGCGCATTGCCAAGACGCTGTCGTTTGCCGTGGGCGACCGGGTGGCGCTCGTGGTGTGCGCGGGAGATGCCCGCATTGCGAACCCGAAATTCAAGGCCCAGTTTGGAACCAAGCCTCGCATGCTTCCTGCTGAAGAGGCCGAGGAGCGCGTCGGCCACGCGGTGGGCGGCGTGTGCCCCTTCGCGGTGAACGAGGACTGCGACGTGTACCTCGATGAATCACTGCGCCGCTTTGACGTGGTGTACCCGGCCTGCGGCAGCTCCAACAGCGCCATCGCCCTCGCTCCCGACGAGCTGGCCGCCTGCACACCGGGCAGCACCTGGGTCGACGTCTGCAAGTTGCCGGAGGAAGCTGTGGCGTAGAATTCCGATGCCGTTCGACATCCAAGCACCTCGCGACACCGCGGCATGGGTTCGATAGCGGCCAGGGCATTCAGTGAACGTTACGCCCGGGTGAGCTGGTCGTCTAGGTCGACTAGCTCTTGGCGGGAGTGGATGGCGAGTTTCTTGTAGATGCTTTTGGCATGGCCGCGAGTGGTGTTTTCCGAGATGAACAGCTTGCCGGCGATGGCCGATACCGTATGGCCCTTCATGAGCAGCTCGGCCACCTCAATCTCGCGCGGAGAAAGGCCGTGCTCCTCAAGGTAGCTGCGAATGCGGCGCTGTTGCTCGGAGGGGCCGTCACTGGGAACTCGTGTGGCGTCTGCTGCTGTCGCATCCGGGGAGTGCAGTGCGTCTCCCCGTTGACGCGCGCTGCCGTTGGCTGGCTTAGCACCTTGGCGGCCATCCCGGCGACTATCGCGCCGTCCCCGCCGTAACGTTGTGCCGCGGTTCAGCAGCTCCGCGTCAGTCATGGAGGCCAGCGCCTGGCCCTTTCCGCGCGTGACCAGAATGAGTGCGACCGACAGCAGCACCACGCAAAGCAGGATGACGTTCGTCCAATGGGCGAGGTCATCGGAAAGCGCCGGCCCCAGAAGCTCGGCCAGCCCGCTGCCCACGGCCATGGAAAGCAGGACTGGCCCGATGCACAGGGCGTACAGCGGTGAGGAGGGCAGTCCGTTTCGGATGGTATACACCGCGCAGGTGATGATGAGCAGCAGGTTCACCACCTCGAAGCCGAACATGAGAAACGCCACGAGCAGCGTCGTGTACTGCTGCCCGAACAGCGACGGCAGCAGGAACACGACGGTGAGCGCGGGGAAGAGCACCTGGCAGATATGCAGGATGTCGAAGCCCTTCGAAAGAAACAGCTCGAGGGCCACCACCAAAAGGGCCGCCGTCGCGAATCCGACGAGCACCGCGGCGCCGCCGGAGCTTTGGGCCGGCTCGATGCCGGCGATGAGCTTCCACGAAAAACCGAGGATGCTGACGCAGAGCGCGGGGCGCCATAGGTCGCCCACGGCGCGTCTCAGGGCGGGGCGCGTGAGGGGCGCCGTGGCGTCGGCCTCAATTTCGGCGAGGCTCTTCTGAAGGCAGAGAAGTGCTAAGAAGGGGAGCACGCAAACGGCAGCCAGGGCTACGGCAACGGGCGGTAAAAGGCGAATGAGCAAATACAAGGCCACCGACATGGCGGCCGAAAGGGGAATGCAGATGAGGGCGCGTTGCTGGCCTTCGGTTACGTAGAACATCTCCCAAAGCAGGAAGAACAGAGCGCAGGAGCCGCCCATGAGCACGCCCGCGACCGTCGTGATGGCGCCGTCGCTTTGGCCGAAATGAAACGCGAGAAAGTAGAGAAGCGCGGCTCCGCTGAGCATGAAGCTCGCCGCCGAGGCCGTCCAATGGGGAAGCTCGCAACGGCGGAAGGCGCACAGGGCGCCCAGGGCTCCTACGGCCAGGGGCATGAGCGTCTGTTCGGTGAGAATGTAGATCTGCCAATAATCGGCGACGGCGCCTGCGCCCTGGAACCCTGCGAGCACGATAAAGGTGACGGTCCAGAAAAAGCCGAAGCCGAGGTGGTGTATTCGCAGACCTTCCAAAAGCCTTTTGGCGCGTTGCATGTGGCATCCTTCCTCCCTGGTGCATTTAGCAGCCGCAGCCGGTGGCCGGAGGCGGCGCACCCAACAAGTTTGCGATGATACTTGGCTATGACCTGGGATTTTTCAAAAACAACCCAAAATATGTCCCCCTCAAAAGCGTGATGCCGCGCCACGTTTCGGGTTCCCGCTGCTGCGAATTTACCCAATTTGGTGGCTTACGCGAAAGGGCGGAAGAGGGCATAGTGCTTCTCGCGTTCCGCCAATGAGAGGGCCGGGGCGTCGGTTCCGGCTTCGTGTGGACAGCTTGGGTGAAGGGCCCAGGTAGCTGCCGCGAAAGCTTCGGAACCGTTCAGTCACCGAGACTATGGAGGGAAAACATGACTGGAATTTCTCGTCGCAACTTGCTCAAGGGCGCTGCCTTTAGCGCCGCCGGCGTGGCCGCGCTCGGCCTGGCCGGATGCGCACCGCAGACCGAGGCCACCAAGGCCGACGCGGCGCTGGCCGAAACTGGCGAGACCGCCAAGCACACCTGGGAAGTGAAGCCCGAGCCCATCGCGGCCGACCAGATCTCCCAGACCGTCGACACCGAGGTGCTCGTCATCGGCGGCGGCTACTCCGGCAGCTGCTGTGCGCTGTCCGCGGCCCAGAACGGCGCCAAGACCATCCTCGTGGAGAAGGACGCCGTGCTCAACGGCCATGGCGTGGGCGGCACGGGCTCTATCGCCTCGCGCGCCCTGGATGACCTGGGACTTAAGTTCGACAAGTCCTTGGAGATGGAGCGCTGGGTCTCCACCTGCGGCAACCGCTGCCGCGAGTCGCTCGTGGGCAAGTGGTTCCGCGAGTCCGAGCGCTGCATGAACTGGTTCCTCGACATGGCCGAGGCCAACGGCGCCAACTGCATGGTCACCGTGGGCTCCAACTCCACGGTGCACCCGGAGATCGCCTGCTACCACTTCATGTCCGGCGGCCCCATCTTCGAAGAGCACACCATGGCCGACTTCGTCGAGTACATGTTCGAGGCCGAGGCGCTGAAGGCCGGCGCCGAGTTCGTCTACGAGATGCCCGCCGTGCAGCTGGTGCAGGACGAGTCCGGGAAGGTGACCGGCGCTATCTGCCAGAACAAGTCCGGCGAGTATGTGCAGTACAACGCTTCCAAGGGCGTCGTTTTGGCCACGGGTGACATCAGCTACAACGACGAGTACATCGATGCGTTCGCGCCGGTGGCCAACCGCGTGTTCACCCGCCTGTGCTCCGACCAGGGCAACGTGGGCGATGGCCACAACATGGCGGCGTGGGCCGGCGGCGCCTTCCAGGAAGGCCCCTGGCCGACCATGATGCATCCCCAGGCTGCGGCCGTGTTCCACGGGCCCTTCCTGTTCGTGAACCCCGACGGCAAGCGCTTCATGAACGAGGCCACCTGGGTGCAGGGCAAGTGCCTCGGCGTGATGTACAACGGCGGTTCCGATCACGCCTGGTCCATCTTCGACGCCAACTGGCAGAACGATCTGAAGAGCTCGCTGGAGCACGGCGGCGGCATGTTCTGGGACACCTTCCGCCCCTACGGCTCCGATTACCAGGTGGCCGTGGACGGTCACACCAAGACCGTTGAGAACGGCATCGCCGAGACCCCGGACTACTACAAGCGCGCCGACACCCTGGAGGAGCTGGCCGAGATGATCGAGGTGGATCCGGCCGAGCTGAAGGCGACCGTGGAGCGCTACAACAAGCTGTGCAAGGAAGGCGAGGACAAGGACTTCTACAAGGAGAACCACTTCCTGTTCCCCGTGGAGGAAGGCCCCTTCACCGCGTGCATGGTGGCGCCGGGTCTGCTCGCCGTGTGCGGCGGCATCCACATCTCGGACAACTTCGAGGTGCTGAACGAGAACGACGAGCCCATCCCCGGGCTGTACGCCATCGGCAACTGCGCCGGCGACATCTACGCCGTGGACTACCCGATCAACATCCAAGGCAACAGCCACGGGCGCTGCCTCGTGCAGGGCAAGTGCCTCGGCGAGCAGCTGGCCGGCGTGTACCAGGAGATCTAGTGGCTGCGGAAGTCGTGGAATGCGGGGCGGTTGCCGCGGCGGCCGCCTCTAGCACAACGGCGATGCCGGCGGAAGCAGTGGAAGCTGCGGAAGTCGTGGAAGCGGTTGACGCGGAGCAGGCGTTCGGGCGGCTAGAGCACCTGTGCGCTCAGCTGCCGTCGATGGAGGAGAAGGGCGTCGCTTTGGCGCGCGCCCGCTCTGCTGCCGAGGTGGACGGCCTGGCGAAGGCGGCGGCCTACCGGGCGGCCGAGCTCGCCCGGGCCGACGCGCTGGTGGCCGAGGCCGAGGCTTGCGTGCGTGAGGCCGAAGCGGCTCTGATCCGATCGGAGGGCGCCGAGGGAGATGCTGCCGAGAAGGCGGCGCACATGGGCGACTTGCGCCTCGCGCTGATGGCCTCTGGCACCCAGCGCGGTTTGAAGGTGGGGCCGGCCCAGAACGCCGAGCATGCCCTGGCCCAAGCGCTGGAGGCGAGTCCCTTCGACACAGTGGAAGAGGCCCGTGCGGCCCTGCTGCCGACGGACTCGCTCGCCGCTTTGGCCTCCGAAGTGCAGGCCTACCAAGCCGCCTACGCCGAAGCGCTGGACGTGTGCCGCCAGTTGGAAGACGGCGAGGAGCCGGAAGGTCTCCCGCAATCGGCCACCTCCTAGTCGTTAGAAGGCCGCGAGGTTCCGGGGGCTCTTCGATCTGCGAAGGCCTGCGGATCCTCGGTTTGCCGATCCCCGAACAATCCCGCGCGGGCGCTTCCCTCCCTGCGCCCGCTCCTTTTACGAGCTGCCCACCTCCCGGGCGGCTCTTTTGCGATCGGTACGACCTTTTTGCTCCTTTGGCATCGCCGGTTTCGGTGGCACCTATGTGGCTACCTTCCCCGAAGCTTCCGAGTCCCCAACATCACCTAGCTCTCCAATGCTTTCGTGAGGGAGCAGCTTGTCTTGTCGGATCCTGTACGAAATACCGCTCTGCTATGGAGCAGTGCAAGATGGTATAAAAGAGTGTAAAACGGTGTAAAAGAGTGCAAGAGCGCCTTCCCGAAAAATGCGCTGATAATCTGGCAGTCATAAAGCTGATAATCTTGCAGTGGAGCGTCCGATAATCTGGTACTCCATCATCCCTTCCCCGAGTTTACCCAAGTCGGCGGGGGCTCTCCTCTTGCGGTGGGATGAGTCCTTTAGAACGGAACAGCTCGGCGGCGGCCATGTCGCGGTTGCGGTAGGGGAAGGGGCGGCCGGCGATAAGGCAGCCTATGAACTCGCGCAAGAACGTCGGATCGGGTTCGACCTCGAGCGGGATGTTGCGGTAGTTGGCCCGCACGAGCGCGTTGCGGAACTGCAGAGACGAGCGGTCGAAGGCCTCGCTGCAGTCTTGGGGAAACCCGTGGAAGTGCAGCAGCTGTTGGAGGAACACGGCGACGGTGCGCGTATTCCCCTCGGCGAAGGGGTGAATCTGCCAGATGCGCGCGATGAAGTCGGCCACCGAGGCGATGTAGGCGGTGTAGTCGCCTCCCTGCGCGGGAGCGGGGCTGAACTCCGAGAAGGCGGTTTCCAAATCGGCCTCGAGGGAGGCGTAGTCCCCGTAGGCCACCGATTCCCGTGCGAGGACGAACTCGCGCTTCGAGATGTTGTAGTCGCGGTAGTGCTGCTCGTAGAAGGGCTGTTCCATGAGGCCGCGGAAGAGGCGCCCGTGGATGGCGCGCAGGGTGGCGGGGGAGAAGGTAAACCCGTTGGAGTCCAGGGCGTCGCAGATGCGGGCGCTCACGAGGTCGGCCTCCTGGGAGTAGCGGTTGATGCCGCGCTCGACCTTCTGGTTGTAGTAGTCGTCCACGATGTCGCTCAGCTGGCGGGCGCTGATGCCGCCGGCAACGTAGCGCTCGGCCGCATCATCGAAGACGGCGCTGGTGGTGAGGCCGTCGACGGCCTGCAGTCCTCGGGCTCCGCGCACGCGTCGGTCGCGCACCTCGTAGGAATAAGGCTCTTCGTAGCGCTCGTATTCCGATTCCGTGCCCACGGGCCTCCTTCCTGCTAATGGCTTCGGGCTATTGTAACGCCTTTTGGGCAAGCATGTTTGTTGTAGCCTTCGATGTTGGTGCTTGACTTGTTGGGCTTTCTCAAATCTGGAATGTCCCTCCAGATTTGAGAGATTTGAACGATCTTAATGGCTTGAGCCCTTCCTAAACTCCCAGCGTCTCTTCCCAAGCGGCTTCCTTGAAACCGGGGATGACGGTGTCGGCGGTGACGAGCAGAGGGCGCTTCACGAGCATGCCGTTGGTGGCGAGCAGGGCGTACTGCTCGTCTTCGGACATCTCGGGCAGCTTCTTCGACAGCTCCATCTCGCGGTAGAGCATGCCGCTCGTGTTGAAGAAACGCTTGAGGGGCAGCCCGCTCCGCTCGTGCCACGCGCGCAGTTCTTCGGCGGTGGGATTGTCCTCCACGATGTGCCGGTCGGCGTAGGCCACGCCGTGTGCGTCCAGCCACTTCTTAGCCTTCTGGCAGGTGGAGCACTTCGGGTATTCCAAGAGCAGAACATCGGCGGCCATGACGCCCTCGCTTTCTCACGCGCAGCCCGATGGGTTGCGTTCGCTATACTTCGCTTGAGAATTATATTTGCTATACTTCGTCCGAAAAATAGATTTGCTATATTTACTATACTTGGTATATTTCTACGACCTGTCTATATTTAATAGATTTCGCTACAGCACGGGTTCTGCAGATCAAGCTCACGCATATTGCAAAACAGTATCTTCCGGATAGGTCTTATTCAGCTGCGAGTTTGGGGCGAGAAAGCGTGCAGGCGCGAATCCGAAGGGGGCCGTTGTGTGTCATCGGTTTGAGATGGTGAGCGGGGAAGAGGCCGATGCGGTGCTCGATTGGCTGCGGGCCGTGCGGCGGGCGCTGAACGCGGGTGGTTCGACAGCTGAGACGGCGGTGGTGCCGCCAGCGTTTGGCCGGCCGGTGGATGTGTCCTTCGATGCCCTCGATTGCTATCCCGGCGCAGAAAGCTCGGTCATTGTGATGGAAGGCGAGCGGGTCGAAGGCGATTTGGTTTCCGACGGCGAGGGAGGTTCCTTTGCCGGTGACTGTGGTGGCGATTTGGCGCGGATCGACCTTTTGTGGGGCGTCGACGTTTCCTGGAAACGAGGGCTCGTGTTCAATGCGCGCATCGAGTCGGCGCTGTCAGGGTCGGGCCTGTGGAACCAGGCTATCGAAGACGGTCGGTGCATCGTGCCTGTGCGGGCCTTCTACGAGACGCGGAATATCGAAAACGCTGCATCAGTTGGCATGAGAGCGGCGTTGGCCGAGGATGCGCTGTTTGAGGCTAGCGATCTTGCCGAGCTGGCGCGCGGAGCAGTGGCCGATATGGAGCAGGACATTCTGGGATTGAAGGGCGATCCGACGGTGCCCGCTCCTCGGCGTCCTCGCGGTCGCAAGCCGCAATATCGGTTCTCAAATGCGGGCGGCACGGCACTTCTGCTGGCGGGACTGTGCTTGAACGACCGCTTCGTGCTGGTCACCTGCGAGCCCGACGCCGTGGTGGGACGTGTGCACAGCCGCATGCCCCTCTCGCTGACGGCGTCGGAAGCCTTAGCGTGGCTGGATCGTTCCACCGACGCTCGCGACCTGCTCGCCCGTCACGTTCCCGTATCTCTGAAAGCCCAGGAAGAGCCCGCTCCCACCCGGCGTCCCGCCGACCCCGACCAAATGTCGCTGTTCTAAGCTCATAGTTGGCTGTTGAGGAAGTAGCGAGCTATGAGCTGCTCCGAAGGGCGCTAAGCCTGCCAGTCGATCCGGCGACTTAGGTGGCGGCGCTGAGCAGTGGCGGCGCTGAGCGAGAGTGGCGTTGAGCCGTGGTGCAAGAGAAGTGCCCGGAAATTTTAAGCCCCGAATTGACGGTATTTACGGAAGAACCGTCGATTTGGGGCTGTCTTTTTGCCCTTTTGCGAGAAAGTGGGTCTTTTCTAGCCTCAAAATCACGGTTGTTCAGAAAGAACCGTCAATTTGTGGCTGCAAAATCTTTCGAAAGCCCTTGACCCTTACGGAGCGTGAGGGCTTATGCTGGTTTCGGCAAGGCGAGATGAGCGATCTTGCGAAGAAGCGGAAGCGAAGGTGCTGGGAGTGAAGGAGAGGCGAACGTGGCAGCAAAGGCGAAAGCGGTAGCGGCCAAAATGCCAAGCATGCGAAAGGCGTCAAAGACGCAAGCGGAAGAAGCCTCGTACACCGTGGGTTCGCTGGCGAAGCTGGCCGGCGTAACGGTGCGGGCGCTGCACCATTACGAGGACGAGGGGCTGCTGCATCCCGAGCGCACGGCCAGCGGCTATCGTCGTTACGGTGCGGCAGATGTTGAGCGGTTGCAGCAGATTCTATTGCTGCGATCCTGCGGGCTTTCCTTGGGCGACATTCGCGGGGCCCTCGACAACGGCGATTTCGACTTTCACGGGGTGCTCGTCAATCATCTTGCCACATTGCGCGCGCGGCAAAAGGAATTGGAAACCCTGGTGGGAACGGTGGAGAAGACCATCGCGTCCCTGGAAGGAAGATGCACTATGACTGATGAAGAGCGGTTCGAAGGGATGAAGGCCCGAGCTATTGCCGAGAACGAAGAGCGCTACGGCGCCGAAGTGCGGCAGGCTTACGGGGACGCTGCCATGGATGCCGCCAATGAGCGCATGGCCGGCATGTCCCAGGAGGAATGGAACGACGCCAAGGCTTTGGAAGCTGCTATCCTCGAGCAACTGACTGCGGCGAAGGCGACGGGCGACCCGACGGGAGAGGCGGCTCGGAAGTTGTGTGCCATGCACGCTCGCTGGCTGCAAATGCACTGGGGCGAGGGAGCCTATTCGCCAGCGGCTCACGCGGCTCTGGCCGAGGGCTATGTGGCCGACCAGCGCTTCACGGCTTACTACGACGAAGCGGCAGGCGAGGGCGCAACGGCTTTCCTGCGCGACGCCCTCATCGCCTGGTGCGCCGAGCAGTAGAAAGAAGAGGCGGAACGTCTAAACCTCATCCCCCAAAAGGGGCCAACTTGGCATTTTCACAGGTAGCCCCTGGTTGGGGGATGCGCATTCGATAGGGTCGGGAAGCGGTGCGATCTTCCCGACCGTCTTGCTAGCGCGAAATCGCGTGGGGGCTGGTGCCACGACTCTTTCCGCTGCGATCATTCTTCTTGCGTCCTTTTGCGAACAAAATGACAGCCAAGATTGCCACGATGATGACGCTGGTGCCGATGGCGCACACGGCCTGCAGGTGGATGGCGGGGATGCCCACGAGCATGCCAATGATATAGGGCACGAGCCACGCCAGCCATACCACGGTGCTGAAGGTGTGGAAGCGGCGACGTGCCTGCTGGCTGCCGCGTTTATAGGTGAAGGTGGCCCAGAGCGCATGCACCAGCATGAGCGCGATGGCCACGACGCCCGTGATGGCATGGATGCCGAAGCCGGAGGCCGCTGATTGGCTGGCGATGTTGCTCATGGTGAGGGTGCCGGTGGTGTCGCACGCAAGGCCGATCCAGAACAGCAGCACGTACTTCAGGCTCAGGGTGCCGCCGCGGCGCTCGCCGAAGACGCCCCAGGTATAGAAGAAGAGCGCCAACGAAATGGCGACGGAGGCGAATACCAACTCTGCAGACATGAGAATCCTTTCGGTTAGATTGAGCGACGATTCACCTTTAACTTGAACATCGTTCATTAATGAACTATGTTCACAATAGAGACCGAGGGGAGGAATCGCAAGGCCGAATGCGCGGATTCGCAAGGTTTTCACAGCTTTGTTTTCTGCTGTTCACGAATACCGGGCATAATGAACGGGATTCATCTTAAGCGGGAGAAGGTGCGCTATGGGCAATCGTCCAGTGATCAGCAAGGAGCAAATTCTCGATGCGGCGTACGAGATCGCCACGACAAAGGGGCTTGGCGCGCTCAGCATTCGCGCGGTGGCGGCGGCGTGTGGCGTGGCCGTGGGCACGGTGTATAACTCGTACCCGACGAAATCGGATTTGGTGAACGATGTGGTGGGGCGGTTTTGGCAGCGTGCCTTTTCTGATCGTATGGGTGCGGTAACCGCGGGAGGCGTTGCAGATTTGGAAGAAGGGGACGCCGGCACGACTGCGCATGCTGATACCGGGAATTGCGCCAGCATCCAACAGGCCGACGCCCGCGCGGCCGAGGGCCTTGCGGGCGATTCTTGCGATTTCGTTGAGTTTTGCCGACAGTTGGCGGGCGAGATGGCTCGCGCTCTCGAAGAGTTTCGCAGCGATTTTCTCGACGGCCTGACGGCGCTCGGGGCCTATGACTTGGCGGTGGCCCGCCGCCGTGAAGCAGAGAGCTTTGCCCATGCGCGTCTCGGCTTGCAAGTGGCGCTTCAGCGTGACCCTGCCGTGCGCCGTGAGCGTCTGAAAGGCTCCCTTGCTCCCGAGCTGCTCTGCGATCTTGTATGGGAAACCATGATCGATGCGGCGCGGCACCACAAGCCGCTCGACGAAACGCTGTTCGCGCTTCTCCGGATCGCCCTGTACCGTTAGTTGCGCTCTGCGAGATTGTCCGGCATATACTTTCTCGTCATCCGACTTTTGTCTGCGGCGCGTGCCATGCATGGGGCGCAGCGTGGCAGAAAGCTCTTGCTGGAGGGGGGGACGATCTACAAGTTCTCGATCCACGTGCGCAGCGTGGTGTCGCTCGGGCCTCTGTTGAGGAGCTTGCCGGGCAGCACGGTGGCGTCGGGCGTCAGGGAGGCCATACGCTCGGGGGCCTTCCCGAGACCGCTGCCTCCGCTGGTGGCGAAGGGAACGATGATCTTGCCGGCGAAGTCGGTGGATTCGAGGAACGTGTCGATAATGCGGGGTTCCACGTACCACCAGATGGGGAAGCCGACGAAGATGGTGTCATAGCCATCTAGCGACGGTGCGTCGACCTTCATTGCCGGACGGCTGGCCTCGTCGTTCATTTCCTTGGTGCTGCGGCTCGAGCGGTCGGTCCAGTCCAGATCGGCGGCGGTGTAGGGGTTGGCAGGAGCGATTTCGAACAGGTCGGCGGATGCGGCGCTGGCAAGCGTCTCTGCCACGCGGGCCGTCGTTCCCGATGCGGAGAAGTAGGCAACCAGCGAAGTGGTCATAAGGTATGTCCTTTCACGAGAGAAGGTGTTTCCCCCAGCCTATAACTTGGAGTCGACTTCAAGTCAAGGGAATTTGGCGTAAACGCTACGGCGACAGCACATAGCCGGTTGAGATGGGATCGGCTTCGGAGATTGTGCGACCCTACTATGCCAGCTTCTCTCGGGTTTAAAGGTCGGGCCTCGCTAGCTCCACGGTGTAAAGGGGCTTGTACTCGGCGCCGTCGCGGGAGAGGGTGCTCTTGAACAGCGTGACGGTTTGGGCCTGCGCGGGCAGGGGGAAGGCGAGAAGAGGCAGGGGCTTTTTCGGAATGCGCACGCGGCGACCCAGCGTGATGTGCGGGCGGAAGGGCTTCGGGTCGAAGGGGACGTCGCGGGCGGCAAGCTCTTCGCGGACGCGCTCGGCCAAGGTCGCGAGAGCCGGGTCGGATGCGATGCCGAGCCAGAGGGTCGCGTCGGTCGGGCGCCCAAACTTTCCCAGACTGTCGGACGCAAGCAGAACAGAGGCCGAGCCGGCGCAAGCTGCATCAAGAGCGTCCATGGCCCGACTCGCTTCGGCATCGTCGATGTCGCCGAGAAAGGCCAGCGTCAGATGGTAGGTGCTTCGGTCGAGAAAGCGCCCGTCTAGCGAGGCGCTGAGTCGCCGCGCCATGGCCGCCACGTCATCGGCGAAGTCCGCGGGTAGTTCTAAAGCGATGAATGCGCGCATGGGAACCTCCTGTTCTCACGCGCTCGGTGTTTCGGTCATGAACAGGATGCCGAGGGTGCCGGGCCCGCAGTGGCTGGAAATGGTGCAGCTGGCCGTGGTGGTGTAGATGTTTTGGAAGCCGCGCTCTTCCAGCATGCGGCGCACGGCGTCGGCAATCTCATCGCTCACACCGGAGTGGGTGATGAAGATCTCGTCCTTCACGATGTCGGGGTAGCGCGCCAGGGTGTCGCTCACGTAGCGTTCGAGCACTTTCTCCTGCTTGCCGCGGTAGAGCTTGCCCACCTTCATGGCGCCGCTCTGGTTGTCCACGAGGATGCCCGGCCGGCAGCTGAGCTTGCCGCCCAGGTAGGCCACCAGCGTGGGGCACCGGCCGCCGGCGGCGAGGAATTCCATGGTGTCCAGCACAAACGACGCATGGGATCGGCTGTGCAGATCGGCTGCCTCACGGGCGATGTCGGCGGCGTTCATGCCGGCATCGCGCATGCGGCAGGCCGCGAGCACCTGCAGGCCGATGCCGGTCGAAAGACTCTTGCCGTCGATGACGTAGACGCCCTCCATATCGGCCGCCGCAGCGCTTGCGTTTTCGTAGGCGGAGGAAAGCGCGCTGCCCAAGTTGAAGTGGACGACCTGCGAGCCGTCGGCCACAAGCTCGGCGAAGTGCTGCCGGTAGGCCTCCGGCGAGCAGGCGCCCGTTTGGGGCAGCGACTTGTCCTCGTAGAAGCCATCGAACAGCACCTGGGGCGTGATGTCGATGTTGTCCAAATGGTCGCGCCCGCGAAACTCGATATGGAACGGGAAGCTGCGAACCTGGTGGCGCTCCCGCTGCTCCGGCGAGAGGTCGCACGTGCTGTCCGCGCTGATGATAACGTTAGGCATGGCCATTCCCTTCAAAGGGGTTAAAAGCTGGAATGCATTGTAGCGCTATTGCGGGCAGTGGGCGTTATAAAAGCATTTCCGGCCATCTTGTTTTGCCGTATCGCGTCTTTAGGATCACCGTCGTGGGGCCATGCTACAATGGCTGAACCGTTTTGCGCGAATTGAAGGAGGTCGTTTCATGGTTGAGATCGCTGATCTGCGCGATTGTGCCCCGAGCGGCCTTTTCTATGGAGGACGCGCGGGACAGAAGGAGGGCATTCTCATCGAAGGGGAGCCCTGGATTGCCAAGTATCCGCGCACGACGCGTGATTTGGCGGGCAAGCACCTGCCATCGTATACTTCAAGCCCGGTTTCCGAATATCTGGGTTCGCATATCTACGAGCTTTTGGGCATTCCCGTTCACGAGACGATGCTGGGATACCGTGCCGGGAAGATCGTCTGTGCCTGCCGTGACTTCACCTTCCCGAACGCGCGGCTCTTCGAGTTCAAGGAGATCAAGAACGCCCTTTCCGACGACGATGCCGGCTTCAGTTCTGCGCCATCGGATGGGGAGGTCATTTTGCTCGGCGACGTGCTCGCCGACATTAAGTGCTTTGCGGCAGCCGTGGATATGGAGGCCATCGACACGCTCATCGACAGCGTGCCCGAGGGGGCCTATGGCGTCGTGCTTCTATTGGAATCGATGCGCGAGGAACACAAGCGTCTTCTAAGAAAACGCCTCGAAGAGGGCATTCTGCCGCTTCCGTAGGCCGAAGCGGAGCGATACTGTTTCCGGTGGAGTTCCGAGTCTTGGCGGCTTCTTCGTTTCGTATTAGCTAGAACATCCTTAGCGATGATCAATTATACTGATTTGAGCAATAACGGGATGCGCAGAAGGAGCTATCTTGGCTATGGACGAGCTCGAATTCGAAGGACGGTTGTACCGCAAGACAAAGTGCGGATGGGTCGATAGCGGTTCCTGCAGGGTTAATGATGCGGTAGCGCGCAAATTAGACAAAGTCTTTTACGGGAAAGAATCGTCTTCGGCAAGTATCAAGGAGCTTTTTGCCCGGGCAAAACAGGCAAATCGAATGCAAGATTACCCGAATGCCGAAAGGATTTGCCTAGAAATACTCAAGCAAAGAGACTTGCCCCAGGAAGAAGCTCAAGGGGCGATCGCGATGCTGTTCTCTGCATTACGAGCGCAGTCGTCTTCTGCCGGCACATCGCTTCAGATAATTAAGTTGGCGGAGGGCTTTGCCTTGCAATATGGAAGTTGCGTATTAGTGGGGCCAGCGGGAATTTCCTTGGCGGCTGCATATTTGGATAGAGCTGACGCCCTAAAAAACCAAGAAGCTTTTGAGGTGGCCAGAGAAAATGCGATTCTGGGTCGCGATTGCTTCTGGCGCGCAATGAGTGGTCGTCCTTTTAACCCCTATTCCTCCAACCTATTCCATAGGATGAAGGTTCTCTGCGATGAATTAGGCATTGAAGTAAGCAAGAAGGCAGAGAATAGATGGAGCGATCAGCCTTTTAGCGAATAAGGTAGAATAGCCAAAACCTCTTGTCAGCGTGAGGAGAACGCGGTGGGACAGTTTCGGTACGGAGTGGTTAAGATCAACGAAGAATTCTTCGAAGACGTCGTTGTCGAGCATTTGGTGGAAGAGCTCGGATATGAGCATCTTTATGGCCCAGATGTTGAGCGCACCGATGATCGCTATAGAGACGTTTTTCTGCCAAGGGTTTTGCCCGATGCGCTGCAGCGCATCAATCCAGCCCTTCCAAGAGTTGCCGTTGAAGAAGCCGTCAGGAAGCTGAACGACATCGATGCCGGGTCGCTTGAGCAACAGAACGAAATCTTTAATGGCTATCTGCAAAATGGTGTAGAGGTACATTTTTTTGACGGGAGGGAAGACCGCGACGACATAGTTTACCTGCTCGACTACTCTAATCCCGACAACAACGATTTCCATGTTGTGAACCAATGGACTTTTGTGGAGCACTCCGAGAAGCGTCCCGATGTGATTGTTTTCGTGAACGGCATGCCGCTTGTGTTGTTCGAGCTTAAGAGCCCTTCTCGAGAGGAAACAGATGCATCTGAGGCGTACCTTCAATTGCGAAATTACATGAAGCACGTCCCCTCGTTGTTCGTCCCCAATGTTTTCTGCGTCATGAGCGACATGAGCGAGACCCGGGTTGGAACGATTACCGCCGACGAAGATCGCTATGTGGCTTGGAAGTCCGCGGATGGCGATTACTCCCAAACTCGCGCTGCAGGTTGGAGTACCATGCTCGATGGGATGCTACGCAAGGATCGGCTTCTCGACCTCGTTAAGAACTTCGTTTGTTTTAACAACAATGCGGGCGGCTCGGTCAAAATTCTCTCTGCCTATCACCAGTACTTTGCCGTAAAGAAGGCGGTCGCCCGTGCTAGAGAAGCGATCGAAGGCGATGGCAAGATCGGCGTTTTTTGGCATACGCAAGGATCAGGGAAATCCCTCTCAATGGTGTTCTTCGCCCATTTGTTACAAGACGCTCTTGATAGCCCCACCATTGTGGTGATTACTGATCGGAATGATTTAGACGATCAGCTCTTCGGCCAATTCTCGCGCTGCGCGTCATTCCTCCGCCAAACTGCTGTGCAGGCAGAAAGCCGCAGGCATCTCAAAGAGCTGCTGGTCGGGCGAGAAGCGAATGGCATTATCTTCACTACTATGCAGAAGTTCATGGATGGCGACGAGCCTCTTTGCGACCGAAGCAATGTCGTTGTTATGGTGGACGAGGCTCATCGCGGGCAGTATGGACTGACTGAAAAAATAGATGCCGAGGGCAATATATCCATTGGGGCCGCGCGCATTGTCCGAAAGGCGCTTCCGAACGCATCCTATATTGGCTTTACTGGTACGCCCATTTCTACGCAAGATAGAAGTACGCGGGAAATTTTCGGCGACTATATCGATGTATACGACATGACGCAGGCGGTTGAGGACAATGCGACGCGTCCCGTGTACTACGAGAGTCGCGTTGTGGCCCTCAAGCTCGATCCCGAAACGCTCGGTACCTTGGATGCCGTTTACAGCGAATTCGCCAACGAAGCCGACGAGGTGACGCTCGCGAAAAGCAAACGCGACTTGGGCGGAATGGATGCCATTTTCGGTGCTCCGGAGACTATTGATGCTCTTTGTGAAGACATCATTGACCATTACGAGAACAACCGCGCTGATGTTCTTGCTGGAAAAGCACTAGTGGTTGCTTATAGCAGGACGATCGCCATGAAGATCTACGAGCGCATGATGGAGTTGCGTCCCGATTGGACGGACAAGCTTGGCGTAGTCATGACCATGGGGAACCAAGACCCCGAAGAATGGTTCAGCGTATGCGGAGGGGCCACGCATAAAAAAGAGATGGAGCGCAAGTTCAAGGATGAGAACGACCCGCTGAAGATCGCCATCGTTGTTGATATGTGGCTCACTGGCTTCGATGTGCCCAGTCTTGCCACGATGTACGTTTTCAAGCCGATGAAAGGCCACAACCTCATGCAGGCCATCGCGCGCGTGAATCGTGTTTGCCGGGGCAAAGAAGGCGGTCTAGTTGTCGATTACATTGGTATCGCCCGTGCGCTCAAGCAAGCCATGAGGGATTACACCAACCGAGACCAGCGCAACTATGGCGATATGGATGTGTCGGCCACAGCCTATCCCCGTTTTTTGGAAAAGCTCGATGTGTGCCGTGATTTGCTTTATGGGTTCAATTACGAGGAGATGGTTTTCTCCGGTAGTAAGGCGCAGCTGGCTGAAGCAATTTCCGAAGGGACCGACTGGCTGCTTGAGCCTGCTCGACATGAGGATAGGGAAGAATTCTTAAAGCAGTGTCAGCTCATGAATCAGGCGCTCTCGCTTTGCAAAAGTCTTGTAAGTGAAAAGGATCAGCACGAAGCGGCGTACATGAGCGTGCTTCGCGTACAAGTGCTAAGGCTAACGGGGCGTAAGTCGTCAAGTGGCAGAGGGATGACCTATAAAGAGTTCAACCAAAAAGTCAGCGCTATTCTTGAACAGACCGTGCATGCTGAAGGGGTTATCGACCTTTTCGAAGAGGACAGCGTTGAGATCTCGCTTTTCGATGAAGCTTTTCTGGAAGAGCTCTCCCACATGAAGCAAAGAAACATTGCTGTGGAGAGCCTGAAGCGGCTTATCAAAGAGCAGGTGAAGGCCTACCAAAAAACCAGTGTAGTAAAGGCAGCGAAGTTCAGCGAGATGCTGCAGAGCACACTGAACGCTTACTTGAATGGGATGCTTACGAATGCCCAGGTCATCGAAGAGCTCGTGAAGATGGCCAAAGAAATGATGCAGGATCGTTCAGAAGCCGAAGCGCTGGGATTGACCGATGAAGAGATGGCTTTCTATGATGCCATCACTAAGCCGCAAGCGGTAAAGGACTTCTACGATAATGACCAGCTTGTGGCCATTACACGGGAGCTTACTGAGGCTATGCGGAGTAGCGCCACTATTGATTGGCAGCGCAAAGAGAATGCTCGCGCGGGAATGCGCCGAGCCATTAAGCGGTTGCTCAGAAAATACAAGTATCCTCCTGAGGGAGTGGACGACGCCATGGAGACGGTTATGGCACAATGTGAGTTGTGGGCCGACACGAAGATCTACGAATAGGAATGCGAATGGCTAAGAAAGAAAACACGCAGGAAATCGGTTTCGAGCAACAGATTTGGAAAGCTGCCGACAAGCTGCGCGGTAATCTGGACGCATCAGAATACAAAAGCGTCGTGCTGGGGCTCATCTTCCTGAAGTACATCTCTGATAAATTCGAAGAGCGTTATTTGGAACTGCTCGAAGAGGGCGATGGATTCGAGGAAGACCGCGACGAATACACCTACCAGAGCATCTTTTTCGTGCCCCCGGAAGCGCGCTGGTCGACAATTGCGGCGCAGGCTCATACGCTGGAGATTGGCAAAGTGATCGACGAGGCGATGCGTCAGATCGAATACGAGAACCCGAAATTGAAAGGTGTGTTGCCTAAGAATTTCGCGCGGCAGGAGCTGGATAAGCGGCGCTTAGGCGATGTGGTTGATCTATTCACGAATGTGAGAATGGCCGAGAAGGGCGACACCCGAGATATTCTTGGTCGCACCTATGAGTACTGCCTCTCGAAGTTTGCCGAGCAGGAGGGAAAGAACGCCGGAGAATTCTACACCCCAACCTGTATTGTCAGAACGCTGGTTGAGGTTATCCAACCCTATCATGGCCGCGTGTACGATCCGTGCTGCGGATCCGGTGGTATGTTCGTGCAGTCGACCGATTTCGTGAAGCATCATGCCGGCAAGATCAACGACCTGTCTATCTACGGCCAGGAAAGCAATCCCACTACCTGGAAAATGGCCACGATGAACCTTGCCATACGGGGTATCGAGGCCGACCTGGGACAGTTCAATGCCGATACGTTTTTCAAGGACTGCCATAAGGACAAGCGCTTCGATTTCATTCTGGCAAATCCACCCTTTAACTTGAAGGATTGGGGCGCCGATCAGCTGAAGGATGATCGCCGTTGGAAGTATGGTACACCTCCCGAGGGCAATGCCAACTTCGCATGGCTGCAACATATGATCTACCATCTATACGAGGATCATGGGCGCATCGGCATGGTGCTTGCCAACGGTTCGCTTTCGTCCCAAACAGGCGGCGAGGGGAAGATTCGCCAGGCTATCGTCGACGACGATCTGGTCGAGGGCATAATCGCGATGCCGCCTCAACTGTTCTACAGTACGGGCATTCCCGTTTCTCTTTGGATTCTCGACAGGAATAAGAAGCGTCCTGGGGAAACGCTGTTTGTGGATGCTCGCGAAATGGGAACGATGGTGACTCGTCGATTGCGCGAGTTCACGGACGAGGATATCGCCAAAGTGGCCGGTGCTTTCAATGCTTTCCGCGATGGTACTTTAGAGAACGAGAAGGGCTTTTGTGCGGCTGTTTCAACTGATGACATTGCCAAACAAGACTACGTACTTACGCCTGGCCGCTATGTTGGAATTGCCGAAGTAGAAGATGACGGAGAACCTTTTGAGGAGAAAATGGCCCGGCTCACCAAGGAACTCGGTGAAATGTTCGAAGAGTCTGATCGTCTGCAAGAGCAGATCAAAAAGAACTTGGAGGCGATCGGCTTTGGAATGTAGGTGGAAAGAAAAACCTCTGGCAGAAGTCGTTGATCTAGTTATTGACCATAGGGGCAAGACTCCGAAAAAATTGAACGGCGACTGGGCGGAAACAGGGTACCGGGTTCTTTCGGCAAAAAATATCAAGACTGGGCATATCGTTCAAACGGATGCGATACGTTATGTCGATCGGGATTTATACCAAAAGTGGATGCCGGACGAGGTTCGGAGGGGGGATGTTTTCGTGACCTCTGAGGCTCCGTTCGGACAGATTTACTACTGGGATTCCGACGAGCGTATTGTTTTGGGACAGCGACTTTTTGGACTTCGTCTAAACAGGACTGCATGCGATCCAAAATACGCATATTACTGGATGTGCGGTGCATTGTTTCAATCCGAGCTAAGAGGACGTGCTACGGGTACTACAGTTGTTGGCTTGAGGCAGCCCGAGTTGCTGAAGTGCACAATAAGGCTTCCCTCCATGGCCACACAGAAGGCCATTGCGAATATGCTGGGAGCCATCGACGATAAAATTGCTCTCAACTATCGAATAAATGACCATTTACTCGAAATGGCACTCTCTGAATACAAGGAGCTGTCACGGCAAAGTAGCAGCAAACGCACATTGCAGGACTGCACTTCTCTGCTGTGTCGCGGCGGTGCGCCCAAGTATTGCGAAAAAGGAAAATTCCGCGCACTGAATCAACGTTGTATTCGCAACCATAAGATTGATGATGCGAACGCCAGAAGAATCGAAAATCCTAAATCTAGTGAGAAGCTTTTGCGTTATGGAGACATTCTTATCTGCTCAACAGGCACCGGAACATTAGGGAGGTCAGCGCAGGTATTGTGTCACGATGAGCGGGTGACCGTTGACTCACACGTAACAATAGTGCGGCCTGCGTATGAGGCGCTGGTGGAATACTTGGGGTGCTGGGCGCTATCGTCGGAAGACCAGTTTGAGTCAATGGCCAAGGGAAGTACCGGGCAAACAGAACTGCCACGCACCGAGCTTGCTGAGCTCGAGATCGGCTTCCCTGATACGGCCTCCTTGGACGACTTCTCTGGAAAAACTAAACCGCTATTCGAGGCCATCCAAAGCAATGTTAGAGAAAACCAGAGCTTGGAGTGCCTTCGCGACGCCCTTCTCTCAAAGCTCATGTCCGGCGAGATTGACGTTTCGCGGATCGGTCTCAGGCAGCTAAATGGTCATTTATTCGAGCGTTAATGAGAATTTTGCTTCTTATCGGATTGAGGACGGCGGCAATTTGTTTTTGGACTTGAAAAGAACAGGGGTCAATTCGGTATCGCATTATCGCATCTTTGTCGCCACGAGGCATTTTCGTGCCACGCGAAGTAGCGGTCATGTAATCGAAAAAGTCATCGTCCGATAAGACCCAGTAAAGATAGCTCGGATCACAATGTAGGGGTTTAAAGACGAGGACATCAGCAGAGCATGTTCCATCGTGGTCGGCCTGCCAGATCTTCTTAAAGTATGGGCGAATATTGGAAACAAGGGTGTCCCCGCAGCGATATATGCGAAACTTGTTTTGGTCAGGAAGTGCCGAAGAACGAGTAATGCCCTGTTTGTTGGGGAGCATCGACTCTGTCGAAAGGTACGAATCAATATCAGAAAGAGTCGTCGTCTCTGTCCGGTACTCGCAGATGTCGCTGAGGGTTAGGCTCATTCCAAATACCTTCTGTGCGATGCCTTTACGTTGTTCTGACTTACCATGGCATAGTGCATGGTGGTGTCTATTTTCGCATGACCGAGGAGTTTTTGCACTTGCTCAATGGGCATCCCTTTGCCAATGGCATATGTGGCCAGGGTGCGTCGGAACTTATGGGGGTGGACGCGATGCATATCGAGGCGCTGTCCAATTTTGCGAAGTAGCAACTCTATGGCGCCTATTGAGTAGTAACCTCTCGCGGTACCATCGATCACCTGGCTTGGTACCGGCGATCAGCAAAAGGCGGTACCGCGAGTAGGCTGTCTCGGTACCGCTAATCAGCGCGCCTCTTCTTGGCGAAGTACTCTCGCATGTTCGGCCCCTCGAGATCTATGTAGCGGGCACCGGTTGCGATGCGGTTGA